>JBLHZH010000112.1:0-7338 GCA_047629695.1 Rhodoferax sp. | reverse complement strand
CGATCGGGTTAATCAACTTGACGGTGATCGACACGTTGTCGCCCGGCATAACCATCTCTTTGCCTTCTGGCAACTCAATCGCACCGGTCACATCCGTGGTACGGAAGTAGAACTGGGGACGGTAGTTGTTGAAGAAAGGGGTGTGACGGCCGCCTTCGTCCTTGGACAAGACATAGATCTCGCCTGAGAAGTGGGTGTGTGGCTTGATCGAACCGGGCTTGCACAGCACTTGGCCGCGCTGCACGTCTTCACGCTTGGTGCCGCGCAACAAAATGCCGACGTTGTCACCGGCCTGACCCTGGTCAAGCAACTTGCGGAACATTTCAACGCCGGTACAGATGGTTTTTTGCGTATCAGAGATGCCGACGATTTCAATTTCTTCGCCGACCTTGACCACACCACGCTCGATACGACCGGTCACAACCGTGCCACGACCCGAGATCGAGAACACGTCTTCTACTGGCATCAGGAAGGCACCGTCCACTGCGCGCTCTGGCAGGGGAATGTAGGTGTCCAGCGCTTCAGCAAGCTTCAGGATGGCCTCTTCGCCCAACGGACCCTTGTCGCCTTCGAGAGCGAGCTTGGCAGAGCCGTGAATAATGGGGGTGTCATCACCGGGAAAATCATACTTGTCAAGCAGCTCGCGAACTTCCATTTCAACGAGTTCGAGCAATTCTGCGTCATCCACCATGTCGCACTTATTCAAAAACACAATGATGTAAGGCACACCGACCTGACGCGCCAGCAGGATGTGCTCGCGGGTCTGGGGCATAGGGCCGTCAGCAGCCGAGCAAACCAGAATGGCACCGTCCATCTGAGCCGCACCCGTGATCATGTTTTTAACGTAATCAGCGTGTCCTGGGCAATCCACGTGGGCGTAGTGGCGATTGCCAGTTTCGTACTCAACGTGCGAAGTGTTGATGGTGATTCCGCGTGCCTTTTCTTCAGGTGCTGCATCGATCTGGTCGAAGGCTTTAGCCTGGCCGCCGAACTTGGCTGCCAACACGGTGGTGATAGCCGCCGTCAGGGTTGTTTTACCGTGATCGACGTGACCAATGGTGCCGACATTGACGTGCGGCTTGGTACGCGTAAATTTTTCTTTTCCCATTATCAGGCTCCGAAAAGTAACTGGACTGTTAAATTAAAAATATCGCGCATCAACCAGCACCAGCATCCAGCTAGTACACCGCATTGATACACCCTAAACTGGTGCCCATTCCGGGAATCGGACCCGGGACCTCTCCCTTACCAAGGGAGTGCTCTGCCACTGAGCCAAATGGGCCTATTCAAACTGCAACTGCGCAGCTTAAAAAAACTTATACGTCAACCACCACATTGGTGATGGAGCGGGGTAGGAGAATCGAACTCCTCGCTTTAGCTTGGAAGGCTAAGGTATTACCACTATACGAACCCCGCACAGGCTTGCCATGCAAGCAAAAACTTATCGATTCTTTAAACCATCGCTAGCAATTAACCTAATGTCTTTTGCTTACTGACTAATTTATAACTGGTGGAGAGGGCTGGATTCGAACCAGCGTACTCGTAAGAGGGCAGATTTACAGTCTGCTGCCATTAACCACTCGGCCACCTCTCCAACGTCAGCCTCATATTATGCCATCAAAATTCTTTAATTGCATAAATTCTTTAAAGAACTGGCCATCACCAAATGATGGGCACCTTTCCATGCTGCTTCAAATAGGTGTTGGCCAACCCAAAATGACCACACCCCAAATACGGCTGGGGAGGACGCAGGGCGGACAGGGGCGACGGGTGGTTGGAGGTCAACACCAGCGGTGCGGCCGCAGGCGACTGATTCTGGGTTGCACTGGCCGCGATCAAGCCTTGGCGGGTCTGCGCATGGGCGCCCCAGAGCATGAACACCACCGGCTCTGACTGGCGGGCGACCGCCTGCACCACGGCATCCGTCAAGGCCTCCCAACCGCGCCGCGCATGGCTGGCGGGCTGGCCGTCCTCCACCGTCAAGCAGGTATTGATTAACAGCACGCCTTGCTGCGCCCAACGCACCAGGGAGCCATCCCGGGGCGCCAGCACCTCAATTTCACCGAGTGCGGCTTCACGCGCCAATTCCTTAAAAATATTACGCAGTGACGGTGGCGGCTTGACGCCCGGCGCAACTGAAAAAGCCAGACCCTCGGCCTGACCCAGCCCGTGATAGGGGTCCTGCCCCAGAATCACAACCCGGACCTGCGACAGGGGCGTCAACGCCAGCGCCCGCAAAGGCTGTGGCGGGTAAATGACCGCGCCCTGTGCCAGACGCGTCTGAATAAACTCACTTAACTGGCATGCAACCTCACTGCCTAGAAACGCTTGTAGCACCGGCTGCCAGTCGATGGTCACAGACCACTGCGCCGGTGACCACGCGTGCAAAGACGCAGGTCTGTTGGCGAACAACTCAGCCTGCGGCAAACAGGGCGGCGAGCGCCGTACCAGGATCGGGTGCGCGCATAAAAGCCTCGCCCACCAAAAAGGCATTGACGCCAGCGGCGCCCAGGCGCAGCACATCTTCGCGCGTCTGTATACCGCTTTCGGTCACCAGCAAACGATCTTGGGGGACATCGCGCACCAGCGCCAGTGTGGTCTCCAACGACACCTCAAAGGTCTTGAGGTTGCGGTTGTTGATGCCCATCAACGGCGTCTTGAGGCGCAGGGCGCGGGCCAGTTCGGCGCCGTCATGGACCTCCACCAGCACTGCCATGTCCAAGCTATGGGCAATCGCCTCAAAATCTTTTAATTGCACGTCATCCAAAATGGCCACAATCAACAAACAGGCATCGGCCCCCATGGCGCGCGACTCGTACACCTGGTAGGCATCAACGATAAAGTCTTTGCGCAACACCGGCAACTGACATGAGGCACGGGCCTGCTTGAGATAGTCCACGGCTCCCTGAAAAAACTGCACATCGGTCAGCACTGACAAACAGGCCGCACCATGCTCGGCATAGCTTTGTGCAATGTCGGCAGCAATGAAATCCTCGCACAGCACGCCTTTGGAAGGGCTGGCTTTCTTAATTTCAGCAATCACGGCGGCCTGTCCGGCTGCAATTTTGGCGCGCAAGGCTCCCACAAAATCACGCGTCAGCACCCGTGACTCGGCGTCGGCACGCACCAGTGCTAACGATTTTTTATTCTGCGCCGCCGCGATTTCTTCGCGTTTAACCGCCACAATTTGGCTCAAAATATCTGTCATGTTTGGCCGGCTACTGTGAGCCGCTCTTCTAAAGATTGATAAAACCGCAGTGCATCAGCCGACCCACTGCATAAAAAATAACGTCCGGACGGCAAGCTCAGACGCTACTCAGCGCCTGCGCCATCAGGACCAGTTGCGCCAGTTTGGCACGGGCGGCGCCAGACGCCACCGCATCCTGGGCCAGCGCCACACCCGCCCGTATCGAGTCCGCCACATTGGCCGCATAAAGGGCAACGCCAGCATTCAAAATCACAATATCACGCGCCGCGCCGGTTACATTGTCCAGCACCCCCAGCAGCATGGCTTTGGACTCTGCGGGCGTTTCCACCTTGAGGGCCCGGCTGCTCGCCATGATCAGGCCAAAGTCTTCCGGATGAATTTCGTATTCGCTGATTTCACCATTTTTCAGCTCCCCGACCAAGGTCGCTGCACCCAGCGACACCTCGTCCATGCCGTCCTTGCCATACACCACGACGGCATGCTCGGCGCCTAGGCGCTGCAGGGCTCGCACCTGGATGCCCACCAGATCGGCATGAAAAACGCCCATCAGGATATTCGGAGCGCTGGCCGGATTGGTCAGGGGTCCAAGCAAATTGAAAATGGTTTTAATACCCAACTCTTTACGCATCGGGGCTACATTCTTCATAGCCGGATGGTGATTGGGGGCGAACATAAAGCCCACGCCAACTTCGGCAATGCAACGGGCAATGGCCAGCGGCGACAGGTTAATATTAATACCCAACGACTCCATCACATCGGCGCTACCGCTTTTACTACTAACACTGCGGCCCCCGTGCTTACTCACTTTAGCGCCTGCCGCGGCCGCTACAAACATGGCGCAAGTGGAGATATTGAAGGTATTCGAGCCATCACCACCGGTGCCCACAATATCGACCAAGTGGGTTTTATCGGCCACATGCACCGGGGTCGCAAACTCCCGCATCACCTGGGCGGCGGCAGTGATTTCACCAATGGTTTCTTTTTTAACGCGCAGGCCGGTGACAAAGGCCGCAATCATCACCGGCGACCAGGCGCCGTTCATGATCTGACGCACGATGTGCAGCATTTCGTCATGAAAAATTTCGCGATGTTCGATGGTGCGCAACAACGCTTCCTGAGGGGTAATTTGATGACTGGTTGGCATAGTAAATCTTGTTAGGGAACGGGATTGTCGGTCAAGGCCAGCTTAAGACCGAAGCCGATGAACAGCGTGCCGGCAAACCGCTCTAGCCAAGCCATGCCGGACTGCAGCGCAACAAAGCGATGCGACACACCGGCCCCCAGCGCCGCATAAGCCAGGTTAACCCAGAGACTGTTAAAGTTGAAAATCAGACCAAGTAACAAAAATGTAGCGGTGGTGTGCTCGGTCCCGGGAACCATAAACTGCGGCAGAAAAGCCAGAAAAAACAGCGCCACCTTGGGATTCAGCGCATTAGTCCAGAAGCCTTTGACAAAAACCGCTCGCAGATGCTGGGGTGCTGGCGCCATGGTGGCGGTCTTTTCAGGCTGTGCCAACCGGCCTTTGCCGGTACCGAGCATCGACCAGCCAATATAGACCAGATAGGCCGCCCCGAGCCATTTCAGGACCGAGAATGTGCTGGAGGACGCGGCCATTAAAGCACTCACGCCCAGTGCGGCGGCTGCAATGTGCACAAAGCAGCCCGTCGTAATGCCCAAGGCCGCCACCGCCCCCGTACGCCAACCGCGATTGAGCGCATGGGTCAGGATGTAAAGCACATCAGGGCCAGGCGTCAGGTTTAAGACAACACCGGCGGCAATGAACAGGCCTAAATTGTCGATGCCGGTGAACATACAGGCGCCTTCATCCAAGTATTATCCTGCCTTCAAAAAATCCCGTATCGCGGTTATCGTGTGATCAATGCCAGCGACATCTACATCCAGGTGCGTCACAAAGCGCAGACGGTACAGACCGCTGGCCAGCACGCCACGCGCGGCCAGAAAGGGAACCAACTCGGCCGAACGCGTCCGCGCTTCGCCCACCAGATCAACAAAAACAATATTAGTCTCGGGCGCCTCCACCACCAGCCCAGGCAGCTGACTCAGACCGGCGGCCAGGCGCTGCGCTAGGGCGTGGTCATCAGCCAGCCGCTCGACATGGTGGTCCAGCGCATAAGTAGCAGCCGCTGCCAGCAGGCCAGCCTGACGCAAACCACCGCCCACCATCTTGCGGATGCGGTGCGCCTGGGCAATCACCTCGCGGCTGCCGCACAGGGCCGAGCCGACCGGCGCGCCCAAAGCCTTGCTGAAGCACACCGAAACACTGTCAAAACATTGGGCAATATGGCGCGCCTCGGTTAGCGCCGGGGCACCGGTCTGCGCGGCCTGTGCCACCGCTGCGTTGAGCAGGCGGGCACCGTCCAGGTGCCGCGTCAGGCCATGACTTTGGGCCAACGCCGTGGCTTGCTGCAAATAGTCCATCGACAGCAGTCTGCCGCCCAACGTGTTCTCCAGCGCCAGCAGGCGGGTCCTAGCAAAGTGAGCGTCATCGGGTTTGATGGCTTCTTCAATCTCAGACAGCAACAGAGTGCCATCGGGTTGGTGATTCAGCGGTTGTGGCTGCACGCTGCCCAACACCGCCGCACCACCGCCCTCCCAACGGTAGCAGTGGGCCTGCTGACCCACGATGTACTCGTCACCACGCTGGCAGTGAGCCAAAATAGCGCACAGATTACTTTGCGTGCCGGTTGGCATGAACAACGCGGCTTCAAAACCCAACAATCCGGCAAGCTTGTCCTGCAAGACATTGACGCTGGGATCGTCCTGGTACACATCATCGCCCAGCGGCGCGGCCCACATGGCCTCGCGCATGCCAAGGGTGGGTTGCGTGACCGTGTCGCTGCGCAGGTCTACCTTGAATTTGCCGGATTTATACATCGTTACTACCTTCCGTCCTTGGGGGACAAAAAAATTACAGCCGTGGCGTCAAAAAGTTTTTTAGCATCGCGTGGCCATGTTCGGTCAGGATGCTTTCGGGGTGAAACTGCACGCCCTCGATGTCGAGGCTGGTGTGTTTGACTCCCATGATTTCGCCGTCCTCGGTCCAGGCCGTGACTTTGAGGCAGGTCGGACGGGTTGGGCGATCAATCGACAGAGAATGATAACGATTGACCGTGAACTGTGCCGGCAGCCCGGCAAACACGCCTTCTTGTGTGGTGGTAATCACACTGGTTTTGCCATGCATCAGCTGCTGTGCCCGTATGATCATGCCGCCAAAGGCCGCACCAATTGCTTGGTGCCCCAGGCAGACCCCCAAAATCGGCAGCTTGCCTGCGAAATGCTTAATTGCGGCAACCGAAATACCGGCTTCAGCCGGTGAACAGGGGCCAGGCGAAATCACCAGCCGCGCCATCTGACCACTGGCCAGACGCTCATCCATCTCGTCGAGCGTGATTTCATCGTTGCGGAAAACCGCCACCTCGGCCCCTAACTCCCCCAGATACTGGACGATGTTGTAGGTAAAGCTGTCGTAGTTGTCAATCATCAATAGTTTCATGGGGTCTCTCCAGTGGGGATCAATCAGTTGCCTGAAACAATACAAATCTGTCACGGCCCGCCGACTTGGCCTGGTACATCGCCGTATCGGCATGGCTCGTCAAGGTCGTGCCATCGCTGCCGTGTGCCGGGTAAAGGGCAATCCCCGTGCTCGACGAGATGGCCACCTGCGCGCCGCCGGGCAAGGTAAAAGGCTGCCTCAATGCCGCATGAATTTTTTCTGCCACGCCCAGGGCATCCTGCGCCGTGTCAATGTTGGGCAGCAACAACACAAACTCGTCACCGCCCATTCGCGCCACCGTATCCGATACGCGCACACAGGTCAGTAAACGTTGCGCCACCAAGCGCAACAGGTCATCGCCAGCCTGATGACCCAGCGCGTCATTGACCGGCTTGAACTGGTCCAAGTCAAGAAACATCAGCGCCAGACAGCGGTGGTTACGCTGCGCCTGGCTCAACGCCTGTTGTAGCCGGTCCTGCAGCAGACGCCGGTTGGGCAGGTTGGTAAGCGGATCACAAAAAGCCATCCGCTTGATATCCTCTTCAGCGGCCTTTTGTTCCGTGACATCGGTTTGACTGGCCACAAAGTGGGTGATCTGCCCGTCCTCATTGCACAC
>JBLHZH010000111.1:0-7374 GCA_047629695.1 Rhodoferax sp. | reverse complement strand
TTTACCTCGGTGTACACCACATGTCGGGCAGCCAAAATGGCATGGTCTTAACCGGTATGGCGCTGAGCCGGTGACACATAGCCAATACCACGATGCACGAAGCCAGCGGCCCAAGTGCGTGCTGCCTCCAAATCGACAAAGCCCTTGGCTGGCAACTCAGGTCGGTACTTGGCCGTACGAAACAGCGACTCGGCATAGGTGTTGTCATCACTCACCCTTGGGCGTGAGTACGAGGATTTGACACCCAACCGAGCATAGCCAGCACCATGGTGGCCTTGAGCGTGGAGCCGTTGTCGCCGTGCAATACCGGCTTGTCCGTCAGGGCTGCTATACCCTGGGCCAATGCCGTTCGCCGTACCAAGTGAACCGCATGATCGCAGTGGTCGCTGTCATGCACCTCCCAGCCCACGATCTTCCAGCGGTACAGATGCAGAAGCAAGTACAGGTAAAACCAGCGGCCAATTACCGTCGCGGGCAAGTAGGTTATGTCCCAACACCAAACCTGGAATGATTGTCCGTAACGTGCCACAAATTTCTTTCATCGCCGCCCCCGTGTTCTTGAGTTCTGAGAAGGCGACAACTATTGTGACGCGAGAGAGCTCATGCTTGATGTCAACTAGCTTGAGGGCCTAGCGATAAGGATCCTCTCCTTATTTTTATTTTACTGCGCAGTATCATGTTGCACTATTTAATGGTCCAAGGCCTTTGCCGCGCTGTAGCAATAACTATTTAAATAGCTAATAGCTTAGCTTAACCAGCCGATGCTGACGGCTAAAATCAGAAATAAGCCCAGTAAAGCCCGGTAAATAACGAACAGCCAAGTAGAAAATTTCTCCAGAAATTTCATCAAACCCCAAATTGCTGCGAAAGCCGAAACACTAGCTACGAGCAGGCCGAACATCAAATGCGACCAGGCCGCAGGCTCAATATGAGCACTATAAAGTACCCAGATTTCCTTTAATCCAGCCAGGGCGATAGCCGGCAAGCCAATGAGAAAAGAAAATTGCGCGGCTTCTTCACGTCTAAAGTTCAGAAATAAGGCACCTGTGAGGGTGGAACCAGAACGCGACACGCCAGGAATCAGCGCACCGACCTGAGCCAGTCCAACAATCAGGGCATCGCGCAAGCGCATATCTTCTACGCGGCGACGATGGCTGCAAGTCAGCTCGGATATACCCATCAACGAGGCCATGACAATCGATGAAATACCAATAACCATCAATCCTCGCAAAGGCGAGTTGCAAGCATTCAGCAGCGAGGACAAGGCGATACCGACAATACCGATAGGGATAGTTGCGACCATGATGCCAACAGCAAGTCGAAAAGAAGGATCTCGAAAGTTACGAACTCGTATCGCGCTAGCGCTGCCAGTAAAAATCTTACGGACATCTCGCCAAAAATAACTCAACACCGCGGCTAAGGCGGCCAACTGCATGGCCGCCGAAAAGGCTGAACCAGGGTCTGTCCAACCTAACACCGCAGGTAACACACGCATGTGTGCGGTAGAAGAAATGGGTAGCAGTTCGGTAATACCTTGAACGACACCCAAAATACCTATTTGAATGTAGTCCAACGAAGCAAAGCCAATGTCTAAGCCTCTAGCGCATGAATTTGTCAACTTAATTCTCCCGGGTCAAAGTATTAAACGTTTATCGACTCGTTGCAGCATGGAAACATTGACAAAGAGGACTCCAACGCACTGAACTATTGGCTTCTGGAGAGAGTATAGGGTCAAGAATTGGTACTAATTTCTCGCACAGGTTACTTTACCAATCAGATACGAAAAGTATCAGATAAGTCTAATTTTTATATTTTGCAGTCTTTCAATAAATTCACCACATACTATGGAGCTTTGACATTGATGCGACTTAATATTGAATTGAACGGCCGTCTCTGTCTGCTACTAAATTGTCATTTCAAAAAGCTATCATTTGCCGCTAATGAAAAGCACATCACCTCAACTTGTCGTATACAACAAGCAGCTTAGCTTCAGCTGGATCGACGGTCTGGTTTTAGTGGCCCTGTTTGGCATACTCTGGAGCGTCATGCATTTTGGGCAAGGGATGTTGGTAACCTTTGATCCGACCGCCGTGCCTGCACTGGACTTTTCAACTAGCCAGATTCCCTACTATGCCGGACGCACGCTGCTGCGCATGTGGATTGCTTTTTTCTTCTCATTATTTTTCGCCATTTCTTTAGGTTATTTAGCCGCCAAAAATACCACTGCACGGGCGGTGATTCTGCCGGCCCTGGATGTGCTGCAGTCGGTACCGGTGCTGGGTTTTCTGTCGGCTACGGTAGCTGGCTTTATGGCTCTTTTTCCTGGTAGTTTGCTGGGCGTGGAATGTGCGTCCATCTTTGCGATTTTCACCGGTCAGGTCTGGAACATGGCCTTTGGGTTTTACCACTCCATGGTGACGGTACCGACGGACATGCAGGAGGCTGCCTCAACCTATGGCCTGACGCGCTGGCAGCGTTTTCGCACAGTAGAGTTGCCCGCCTCAGCGCATAGCCTTATCTGGAACTCCATGATGTCGTTTGGCGGTGGCTGGTTCTTCGTAGCGCAAAGCGAAGCCATCAGCGTCATGAAAAAAGACATCAAGCTGCCAGGCCTGGGCTCTTACATGGCGAGTGCAATAGAACAGGGCGACAACCATGCGGCCCTATTAGCGGTTACCGCCATGCTGTTCCTCATTTTGATGAGTGATCAACTTATCTGGCGCCCGATGCTAGTGTGGGCCGACAAGTTCAAGATTGAACTCACCGAGTCGGGTCTGACGCCGACCTCGTGGGTCTACAACCTGTTGCGTGGCACCTATGTTTTCACCTGGCTTGACTTGCACCTCTGGCAGCCGCTGGAGGACGTATTGGGTCAAACCCTCCGCCGCATTCAACCAGGAAAAAAACGGCTACGACCCGGGGCGGTGAATTGGCCACTGCGTATCGCCGGACTGGCACTCACGGCCTGGCTAGGCTATGAAGCCATCATTGGTCTGTTTGCCGCGATCGCCGCTCTACATGGCGCGCTCACGGTCGGTACCGTAGGGCATATTTTCTGGCTTGGTTTTTTAACCCTATTGCGCGTGCTGGCCATGACGGTGCTGGCGACCCTCATCTGGACACCGATTGGGGTCTGGATTGGGTTTCACCCCAAGGCGGCCCGATTTGCCCAGCCCTTAGCACAGATTGGTGCCTCCTTTCCTGTCAACATGACCTTCCCGGTGGTGGTGGGCCTGTTTGTGGCCACCAGCACCTCGATGAACTGGGGCAGTATTTTGCTGATTGCCATGGGCACACAGTGGTATATCCTGTTTAACGTGATCGCCGGTGCCATGGCCATCCCCAATGAGATGAAGGAAGTCGCCCGCATCTACGGCCTGCGAAAATGGCAACTCTGGCGCACCTTGATATTGCCGGCGATATTTCCGTTCTGGGTCACCGGCGCCTGCACAGCAGCGGGTGGTGCCTGGAACGCCAGCATTGTGGCGGAGTATGCGACCTGGGGCGAAACCACGCTCCAGGCGGACGGCCTGGGCGCCTTCATTGCGGAAGTGACCAAAAGTGGCGACGTCGCGCTCATCATTGTCAGCATTGGCGTGATGTCGATCTTTGTCGTGGCCATGAACAAGCTGGTTTGGCGCCGACTCTATGGTTTTGCCGAGCGCCGTTTCCGGCTGGACTGATCTCTGACTAACTCCCGAATCAAATATGAGCAACCCTATTAACGCAACAGCGGATACACCGCCTATCGCCGAATTACGTGGCGTATTCAAATCGTTCAATACGGCTGGTGGCCACGAACTGAAGGTGCTGGAGCAGATTGACATCGCGGTGCATGAGGGCGAACTGCTGGCCCTGCTGGGCCAATCGGGTTCGGGCAAGTCCACAATTCTGCGCTGTCTGACCGGACTAATTGAACCCACCTCGGGGAGGGTGCTGCACAGAGGCGAGTCCTTGCACGGCATCAATGCAGACGCCTCAGTCGTATTTCAAACCTTTGCACTCTTCCCATGGCTGACGGTGGAGCAGAACGTGGCGGTCGGCTTGATGGCGCATCAGGTGAGCCGCGCAGAGCGAGATGCGGCGGTTGACCGGGCGATTGAGTTGATTGGCCTGGGCAACTACCACGCGGCCTATCCGCGTGAGCTCTCAGGAGGCATGCGCCAGCGCGTCGGCATTGCGCGGGCACTGGTATCGCAACCCCGCTTACTTTGTCTGGACGAGGCTTTTAGCGCGCTTGATGTATTGACTGCAGAGAACTTGCGACAGGAGCTCATCAGCCTGTGGCGCTCCCCAGACACCGGCCTGAGTTCGATCTTCATGGTAACGCACAGCATTGCGGAGGCCGTGGAGATGGCAACACGCATCGTCGTCCTATTTCCGCGTCCAGGTCGCCTGGGCCTGGTGCTGGACAACGCACTGCCCTACCCCCGAGACAGCAAAAGCCCGGAGTTCCAGCGGTTGGTGAATATTATTCACGAATGCATCACCACCACCACACTGCCAGATATTCCACTTGAAGTACCGATTGCAGGGCAACCGATTTCGCGTGCACGCAACCGCATGGAGTCGATACCGCTAGTGCCCGTGGCCCAGATTCTGGGGCTGCTGAGCATTCTGTACGACTCGCCAGAGCTGTCCAACATCTACGATATTTCAGATGAGGTGGGTAAGGAATTTGGCGAAACTATCGCCTTAGTCAAGGCGGCCGAGATTCTGGAATTGGTTGAAACCCCCAAACAAGAGGTGCGCTTTACCGAACTCGGCAAACGTTTTATGGCCGCCAACCGGGTAACTCGGCACGCCATCTTTGCGGAGCAGGTATTTAAACTGCGTCTGTTTCACATCATCATTGCCTTGCTGGAAGAGTATGAAGAAGTGGATTCGCAGCGCGTCATCAAGGACATTGCAAGTGCCCTGCCCTACGAGAATCCAGAAAAAACCTTTCAAACCATGATTGCCTGGGGCCGCTATGCCGGGCTGATGGATTTCAATGCCAAGACCGGTGTAGTGTTTATTCCCAAAAATGAGGATGGCGTCGAAGATGCGTCATGATCTATCTAAAAATTTCAAAGCTGCTCTGTGCCAAACACTTGCCGTTAACCATCAACTCAACCAAGTGCTGACCACCGTAATGAACCCGAGGTAAAAAGTTTTGCATGAGTTAAAGACACTTGAACCCGACTTTTCCGAGCAGTATCAGCGTCAGCTCTTTCATCTTGAACACTTGGGTGAAGTACAGCCAGACTTCTTGACGTCGTGAACTTTATAATCTACGACCACTTGCGGTTATTCGTCCGACTGGGATTGCAGTTCGACCGTGAGCGTCAACTTTTCTCCCCGCGAAAGGGAAACTGACGAAACATCGAATCCATTCAAAATAACCGCGACTTCGTCACTGGCCCGCAATTGACAGAGTACATCGGGGTGGCCCGCCTTGACGAGTGTTCGAAGTGCCCGTTTTTCAGTCCAAATTGAATGCGGCTGGTCGCGTGACTATTTCGCCAGCGCATCAAGCAGCCATTCCGGATGGGCTTTAGAGATATCGTTGAGATGATTACCTCCAGATTTCCGAACGTACAGGCTGGGGTCCAAACCAAGATTTTTCAGTATGGGATAGATCAACCGGGGGCCGTCAATGATGACCTGCAGCTTGAATGACCAGGGTAGACGCGGACGTGGCCCCTCTGATGCCAGTCTACGAATATGTTGATCGTCATCAAAAGACCAGACCTTCGTCACGCCCAGTGTCTTTGTCAGGTCAGAGCGCAGGAAGTCATACCCCGTAAATTCGGCGGACCCAACTTAGTGAACACCTTCAGTGCTTGCATCGAAAGCTCAAAATTATGGCAGTCTGTACTGCCCTGCAAAAATCAGGGCGGAAGAGTGAAAAAACTCGTCTCAGCGCGAGAATCCAGTTTCAAAAAAACGCTAGCGCCTCGCGATAATCGGGTGGTAAGGTCTCCCGAGTCGCCATGCTTACCCGGCGAAGACGCTGCATCAGCAAGAGTTAGTCATGGCCTTGAAAGCCGGCGGTAAAGAATCGCTCAACATCAAAAGGACGCCAAACGTTTGCAACATCGTTGACAGTCAGCTTAAACCGCCGTTCGTCAAAGATGTATTTGAGTGCGGTTCGCTCAGTATCCGTCATGGTGCAGGGTGAAAGTCAAGTTCCCGACTCAAAACGGTATGTCCCCTTCATCGTCCAGATTCAGGGGCGGTGGAGGAGGCGCAGACCGCGTGCTCCGAGGGGCCTCCTTCACCGGCGAGTTGGTATCACTCAAGGCTTTTTCCAATGCTTTTTCAACGGCATCAATCCGCTCTTTGCAAACCTGGTAGGCCCGCACCGACTCGGTCACGATGCTAAGCAAGTCATCAATATTGGGCTCGTCCTGTTCGCGTAACGTCTCAGCATGATGCTGCAATACGCCGTAGGCTTCTTTGAATGTTTTTACTGCCATATGTTCTTTCCTTAAATAGCTTTCCCAATAACAGCTGCTAGTGGGCCATCACTGAACTGAATTTCGATTGTTGCGCCACTGGCTGTTTGCGCGGCACGAGTTATGGGTCTACCCGACGGGTCACGAACTAAAGCGAAACCGCGACGTAGCGTTTTCTCTGGCCCCTGCCCGGTTATTTCACGCATCAGGGCTTCCGAACGGGTGGCAGCCGCAAGAACTTGCAATCTGGCGGTGCTGTCGACCAGCGCCAAAGCACCACCCGCCGCCTCATTGGCTTGCACCACATCGCGCCGCGCTTGCTCACTAACACAGCTCATCAAGGCCTGCATGCTCACAGCCCTTGTTTTCAAGGCATGCCTTGCCCCTTGAGTTATTTGAGTCCAATACACTGGCACCTCTTGCCTGACGGCGGCAAGTTGGGCAAGTGCTTGGGTTTTGACCTCCTGCAGTGTGTCCCTCGACTGCTCTGAAGTCGAGCGCACCTGCTGCATAGAACCCATACGAATGTCGGTGCTGAGTCTGGCAATGGACTGCCGGCCTTGGACCACATGACGCTGGGCCTCACTACGCACCGCTACATCCAGAGCGGCCACCTCTGACTTCACTGCCTGCAGGTGTCTGTAAATCTGATTGTTTATTTGCTCAAAGTTGGTTTTGGCTTGCGCGACACGATGGGCAATGAGCTGCTCAATGCCGGCAATGACCTTGGAGGGCGTATCAAACTTGAGGTGAGCCACTTCGTCTAAAACCGTGCTGTCACGTTCATGACCAATGCCGGTCAACACAGGAATTTGCAAGTCGCAAATGAAGCGTGCTAGGTCATAGTCGTTAAGCCAGGCCAGGTCGTTAACGGCACCACCGCCCCGGATAATAACAACGGCATCCGGCTGTCCGCCCCTTTTTATGGCCCATT
>JBLHZH010000110.1:0-7444 GCA_047629695.1 Rhodoferax sp. | reverse complement strand
CCCTCACGCCTCCGGTTTGGGGCGTTGCCGCGCCCAGCGCCAACCAGTTTGGCCGCGTCAGCCCGACCACCGCACGCCACGTGCAAGGCGAATTTGAGGCTGATTTGCTGATTCTGGATGGCGGCCCCTGCGCGGTCGGTATCGAGTCCACTATCATTGATTGCACGCGCGGCGTGCCGGTGTTGTTGCGCCCCGGCGCTATCAGTCGTGCCCAAGCGCAGGCGGCGTCCGGGCAGACGGTCTTTTTGAAGGAAGAGCTGACGGCGCAAGCCCTGCCGGCGCCCCGCGCCTCGGGCACGCTTGAGTCCCACTACGCGCCCAGAGCCCGGGTGCGGCTCATGGATGGCCCTGCTTTGCAGCTGGCGTTGGCAGGGCTGAACCCGGCGGATACGGCACCGGGCATTGCACTCTACACCCGCAGCGAGCGGCCCCCTAAAGTGCGCCAATGCTTGCACCAGCGTATGCCTGATGATGCGGTCAATGCCGCCCGTGAGCTGTTCGCGGTACTGCGCGCGCTAGATGCGCCGGGCGTCAAGGTGATCTGGATTGAGGCTCCGCCCGAGCACCCGGACTGGGACGGCGTGCGCGACCGGTTGCAGCGGGCGGCGGCCTGACTCGGGTTTACTTGAAGCGCAGCTTCATCACCAAGATGGTGGTGGCAAGTGCCAGTGTGATAGTGTTAGCAATCACGATCGGCCAAGCCGATAGCAACAGACCATAAATCAGCCAGCAGGCGACGCCGAGGGTGAATGCGCTGTACATGCCCAGCGAAATGCCACGTACATCCCGCGTTCTGAAGGTGTGCAGGGCTTGTGGCACAAAGCTAGCCGTGGTGAGCACGGCCGCACAGTAGCCGATGAAGTCGAGGAAGAGCATGACGGATAACAAATAAGGAAAAAAAGTTAGGTGCTGGCTGGCTCGGCTTTGAGCCAGACTACCCGGTTGCGACCCTGGGTCTTGGCGCAGTACAGGGCCCGGTCAGCGCCGCGTATCAGTTCTTGCGCCGTACGGCCCTGGCTGGGGTAGCAGGCCAGGCCCACCGATAGCGTGGCTTGCAAGCGTACGCCGTTATAGAGGACGTGGCTTGCCGCAAAATCACGCCGCCATTGCTTGGCCCGTTGCCAGGTGATGTCGGAGGGCATATTGGGCAGAAGCAGCAAAAACTCTTCGCCGCCGTATCTGCAAACCGCATCGGCCGTGCGGGCTTGCTTTTGCAGCAGGGTGGCCAGGCTTTTCAGCACTTCGTCACCGGCGGGGTGGCCATGGCTGTCGTTGACTTGCTTGAAATGGTCGATGCCAACCATCATCAAACTCAGGGGCTGACCCTCGCGCTCACAGCGCGCCAATTCGCGGGCCAGCGTGGCGTCCCTGTAGCACCGGTTGTACAAGCCGGTGAGCGGGTCGCGATTGGCCTGTTCGCTGAGCTGGGTTTGCAAGGCGCCGATCAATTCCAGTTGGCGCTGCAATTCGGTATTGGCCTCGTTCAGGGTGTGCTCGCCCAGGCGCAACTGCTTGCGCGCCATCTGCAATTTGTGGTTGCGTGAGAACGCCGCACTGGCGACCGCCAGCAAGTAAGTCGACAGGCTGGCGATGCACAGCAGGGTGGTCGGCCAGTCGGTGGTGGGCGACAGACGCAGCCCGTGGACACTAATGGGTATCAGAGTGCCGCAGATCAGGGCGGTCAGCGAGGGAAAAATACCTGGCAAGTCCAGGAACGCGGCATGGTTGACTGTGAAGCTGATCCACAGTGGAAACTGCAGGGCCGCTGCCCAGACGCCAAACAGCAGGGCATCCAGCACTGGGTTGTTGAGTTCGGCCCGCGTGCCGTCGCGGGCGCACAAAGCTCGCCAGTAAATGAGGTGCGGGTAAACAAAGAATTGCAGCGCCAGCAGGCTCCAGACCCAGGCGCTGTAGTTCCGGCTGACCATGTGTGACCCCAGCACAGCCAACAGCATGGCAAAAGCCGCCGACCGGTTGCCGTGGTTCATTCGAACTATCCAGTGTTCAGTTTTTATTGTGGTCGGGGACATGGGGCTCGTTCGACCGGGTCAATGTTCCCGGGCGGCCCACTCTACCAGAGCTTCCATGGCGGGGCGGGCGGCGCCCGCATTCGGGTGGTTCACCATGGCCACCAGCACCAGCCGTTTGCCGCTGGCCGCATGCACATAACCGGCGATTGCGCTGACATCGCGCAGGCTGCCGGTTTTCAGGTGGGCGCCGCCCAGGGCCAGGGTGCTGCGGCGGCGCAGCGTGCCGTCGACGCCGACGATCGGCAGTGAGGCCATCAGTTCCGGCATCAGTGGGGAACGGTAGGCCGTTTGTAGCAGGCGCGCCAGCGCCTGGGCGCTGATGCGGGCACTGCGCGACAGTCCGGCACCGTTGTCCAGTTCCAGCGTCTCGCTGCCGGCGCCGATGCGGCTTTGCCACCAGCGGCGCACCACCTCGCGCGAGGCGCCTGTGGTGGCTGGCCGCGGCGGTGCCAGGCTGAGCGTCAGCAGCAGTTGCTGCGCCATCACGTTGTTGCTGTATTTATTAATGTCGCGGATCACCTCTGCCAGTGGCGGTGAGTTCACCTCAAACGCGGGCGCCTGCGCTGGTACGCGGCCCTCGCGCACCACACCGCCCAGCGTGCCACCCATCTCGCGCCACA
Source organism: Rhodoferax sp. (assembly GCA_047629695.1). Classification (GTDB taxonomy): domain Bacteria; phylum Pseudomonadota; class Gammaproteobacteria; order Burkholderiales; family Burkholderiaceae_C; genus Rhodoferax. Next base: position 4,794 of record JBLHZH010000110.1, on the reverse strand, counting down.
GGCCGCTAATCGCGCGGGCACTGAAACTGGTCGGGTCGGCGTAGGCCACGGCCCAGCTCTGCACGGCGCAGCTGGCGGGGTAGCTGCCGGCGAAGTGGATGCGTGTGGCGTCAGAGAAATCAGCCTGCAGGGTGCTCCGGTAGTTGCCACAGGCGCCACTTGAGAGGGGTACGCTGGAAGGCCGCTGTACGCCGGTCAGCGGTGGCTCGTACTGCACCTGGGCGTTATTGGCTGCCAGGTTGGGCATGAAGGTCATGACCATTGCCTTGAAGTTGACCAGCAGCGCGTCGGGGGCGGCGTTGTAGGGGCGCAGCGGTTCACCGTCAAAGCTGGCGGCGTCGCTCTCCACGGCTGCAAAGGCCGAGCGATCAAGCACGATGTCGCCGGCTATGGCGTGAATGCCCAGTCCCTGCACTCGGCGCAGCAGCAGCCACAGCCGCTCGGCCACCAGCTTGGGGTCACCCAGGCCCTCAATGCTGAGGTTGCCAAACAGGGTGCCGTCGCGTATCGGACCATCGATGTAGACCGGCGTACGCCAGCTGTAGGCCGGGCCCAGCAGGTCAAGGGCGGCGTAGGTGGTTACCAGTTTCATGACCGACGCCGGGTTCAACGGGACCTCGGCGCGGTAGCTCAGGTAGGCTGGCTGCGGTCCCTCTGCGTCAATAACTAACAGCGAGACCGCCTCCAGCGGAATCTGGGCGCGGCTCAGGGCGGCGGTAACGGTTGGGGGAACCGCTTGCGCCAGCAGGCCACCCGAGAACAGGGCGGCGAGGACAGCGAACACGGTGTGCGGTAAATGCGGTAAAGACATAAGTCGATTATCCGGGGGCCAGGCGACGGTTCGGGCGCGAGCCGTCGATAATTGCGCCATGCATGTTTCTTTCCGCCCGAACGCCTCCGGGCTCTCTCCCCGTACGATTGGTCTGCTGGCCGCTGTGGTCACGGTGTTTGTCTGGACCTCCTTCATCCTGGTGGCTCGCGCCTCGTCCGATCCGGCGCGGGGCGGCAGCCTGACGCCGTTTGACCTGGCGTTTTGCCGTGTCGCCGGCGCCGGCCTGGTGTTGCTGCCCTGGGGCGCCTGGCTTGCGTATCGCGACCGTGCCCGTGGCGTTTTCGGACAATCGTCGTTGTTTGGCTTGTCGCCATTGCCTCTGCGTATCACGGCCCTCACCGGCTTGTTTGGCGGTCTGTGCTACGCCCTGCTGGCTTATCACGGTTTTGTCTATGCTCCGGCGGTGCATGCCTCGGTGCTAATGCCGGGCAGTCTGCCGCTATGGACGACGCTGCTGGCGGCCGTCTTGCTGCACGACCGAATCACCCCGGCGCGCGCCCTGGGTCTGACCCTGATTGTGCTGGGCGACCTGTTAGTGGGCGGTGCCAGCCTGTTGAGCGCCTTTGACGGCGGCGAAGTCTGGAAGGGCGATGTGCTGTTCATGATGACGGCGATGTGCATGGCCACTTACGGCGTACTGGCTCGCCGCCATGGGCTGAACGCGGTTCGCGCCACCATTGGTATCACGGTGTTTGCCTTTGTCTGCTATGTGCCGACTTACCTGGTGCTGCTGTGGACGCAGGCTGTACAGGGGCATCTATTGACGGCGCCGTGGGGCGAGGTGGTGTTTCAGATGTTGTTCCAGGGCTGCGGCTCGGTGGTGATCTCCGGCATCACGTTTACCAAAATGATCCAGTACTATGGTCCCGTGCGCTCCACCATGATTACGGCGCTGGTGCCAGGCCTGTCGGCCCTGGGTGCGGTGCTGTTGCTGAATGAGCCGATGTTCTGGAACCTGAGCGCCGGTCTGGCGCTGGTGACGCTGGGCATCCTGTTCGGCGTGCGTGTGGGCGCACCCGCGGCCATCAAAAAAGAAGCCGTCTGCTGAATCCAGCCGCTGCAGCCCGCTCATTTGACGTCCCTCTTCAATCTGACAACCTGGCACCCGACCATGAACCTGCTCGCCTTTGATACCAGTACTGAACAGATGTCGGTCGCCGTGCAGCGCGGTGCTGTCGGCGGGGCTATCCCACCCCTGCTTTGGCAACATAGCGGCCCGGGCGGCGCACTGACCTCGACCCATCTGATTCCCGTCATCCAGGAACTGATGACGCAGGCCGGTCTGCAGTTCAGCGACCTGAGCGCGATTGTCTTTGGCAACGGCCCCGGCTCCTTCACCGGTCTGCGCACCGCTTGCGCAGTGGCACAGGGACTGGCGTTTGGTGCCGATCTACCAGTCTTGCCCATAGATACCCTACTTGCCGTGGCCGAAGAGGCGCGCTTTCAGCAGATGCCTGACCAGACGACTTGCCAGGTGCTGGCGCTGCTGGACGCCCGCATGGACGAGGTTTATGCCAGTCGCTATGGTTTTAACGCCGGGCTCTGGACGCAGACCGGCGGCTATAGCCTGACGCGCCCAGAAGACCTGGCTTGGGACGACGATTGCACGCTGGCCGGCAATGTGTTTACCGCCTATGGCGAGCGTCTGGCCCTGAACGCCCCGCGTGTGGCTGTGCTGCCAACCGCCAGCGCCCTGTTACGCCTGGCGCCGGCGTTGCTGTCAGCCGGCGCCGCCGTGCGTCCGGCGCAGGCCTTGCCGCTCTACATCCGCGACAAGGTGGCCAAAACCACGGCCGAGCGGGTGGCCGAGAAAGCGTTGGGATGAGTGTCCCCATGCGCCTGATCGAGGCCCGGTTTGAGCCCATGACGTTGGCGCGGCTGCCCGCCGTACTGCAGGTTGAACAGCAGGCTTACGCCCATCCTTGGGGTCAGAGTAATTTTGTCGACTCGCTGGCCAGCGGTTATGGTGCCCAGTTGCTGCTGGCCGGCGACACCCTGCTGGGCTATTTTGTTGCCATGCAAGGTGTGGAAGAGGTGCATTTGCTCAACATCACGGTGACCCCCGAGTTTCAGGGCCAGGGCTGGGCGCGTGTGATGCTAGAGGCGCTGGCGATTTGGGCCAAAGGCCAGGGCGCAGACTGGCTCTGGCTGGAGGTCCGCGTGGGCAATCTGCGCGCCGTTCAGGTGTACGAGGCCCAGGGTTATCGCCGCGTGGGTCAGCGCAAAAACTATTACCCTGGCGCCGCTGGTCAGCGTGAAGACGCGCTGGTGATGAGCCGGCGCCTGTGAGTCTGTGAGAATGCCCTCATGAGCCTTGATCTTGACCCACGCCAGCGCGCCATGTTGCAAGAGATGGGGGTGCGCGTCTGGTTGCCCGCTACCGAGGTGGCTGCCGCTGTGCCGGTTGTTCGGGAAGCGTCGCTGGCCGTGCCCGCAGTGGCGATCCGCGTCGAGCCACCACCGGCCCCTCAGGCGATTGAGCAGGTCGTCGTCAAGGCCCTCACCACCGGGGCTGCCGCCTTCAAAGCGGGTATCCCACCAGTGCCGCAACTCGCTGTGCCGGTGCCTACCATAGCGTTGCTGGAGGGCTTGCCCGAAGGTCTGTCTGCCATGGACTGGCCGACCCTGGCCCAGGCCGTGGCCGCCTGTGGTGCCTGCCCATTGTGCCAGGGACGTCGGGGGCCGGTGTTTGGCGGCACTCAGGTCGGGGCCCCGCGCCAAGCCGACTGGCTGGTGGTGGGCGATCCGCCCGATGAGGCCGAAGAGCGTGCCGGCTTGCCGTTTGCCGACCAAGCTGGGCTGTTGCTGGACAACATGCTGAAGGCACTGGGTTTGAGCCGTGCCAGCGCCTATGTCACCAACGTCGTCAAATGCCGCTCGGGCGATGCGCGTAATCCGACGCCACAGGAACTGGCAACCTGTGAGCACTTTTTGCGCCGCGAAGTGGCGCTGGTACAACCCAAAGTTATTCTGGCACTGGGTCGGTTTGCCGCCCAGACGCTGCTGCAGGCCAGCCGGCCCGAGGTCGCCAGTGTGCCGCTGGGCAAACTTCGCGGTCAGGTCTACCGTTACCAGGGCATTCCGGTGGTGGTGAGTTATCACCCCACCTACCTGCTGCTCAGACCGTTGGAAAAAGCCCGCACTTGGGCCGATTTGTGTCTGGCACATGAGGCGCTGCGCGTCCATTAATAGCGGTGATGTGCGTCCTGAATTGGTCTAAAACAAAGGTCAGCACCGTATTCGGGAAAAGAATGACGGTTTGACCTTTCAAGTCAAGGCGTTTGGAATTATGTGGCTCGGGGCAGTGATTTCGACTTTGAGAGTCGTCGTGCGGTAATCCATAACCGCGTCCTCTTTTTCTCAAAAATAAAAATGGCAGATGTGCAAGAGTTTGGTTGTGACTACGCCCAAACATAAATGAACCGGCAACAAAACCCGTTGCGCAAACTTGTTAAATTATTTTATGTATTGCGTGTCTTACGCCATGTGCAGGGTCCCAGCCTTGAGGCAGGCTGTGGCGCAGGTCAAATTTTGGCCCGTTTGCCTCCGGGCTTGGCCGGTATGGAGGTCAACTCCTATTTGGTTTCCGACCTGAGGTAGCGTGGCTTTGAGGTGACGCCCGTCACTGAGGTTGGCATGGGGTTGAGTTTGGCTGACGTCGGAGGTCTACGCCGGAACCCCCGAAAATTTTGTCTCCTAAAATTTAGCTTAGCCGAGAGCATGGAGTTCTGCGCCCCACCCTGCGGTATCTTTGATTTATCCTTCCAGGTCTCAAAAACGATTGTTTATGAGGATGGAAACTGAAAATTTATGCAGTAGCAGCGGCAACTTGGTGTGCGACGCTCTCAAAAACCATTCTTGAAACGTATCGCCTGTTTAAATGAGTATTAGGAATGTTCTCGAACGGTGGCAGAAAGATTTCACGGGGTGGGGCGTGGAAACTCAGCATGGGACCATCAATC
>JBLHZH010000109.1:0-7529 GCA_047629695.1 Rhodoferax sp. | reverse complement strand
GGTCTGGCTGCTGAACTTGGGCTCGGGCACTTTCACGCTGAGCACGCAGCACAGGCCTTCACGCATGTCGTCACCGGTGACTTCAACCTTGGCTTTTTTGGCGATTTCGCTGTCATCAATGTACTTGTTGATGACACGTGTCATGGCGGCGCGCAGGCCAGTCAGGTGGGTGCCGCCATCACGCTGGGGAATATTGTTGGTGAAGCACAGCACTTGTTCGTTGTAGCCGCTGTTCCATTGCATGGCCACTTCAACACCGATGTTGGTGTTCTGGTCGCTCTGGCGGTCGCCCATGGCGTGGAAGATGTTGGGGTTCAACACCGACTTGCCTTTGTTGATGAAATTGACAAATCCCTTGACGCCACCAGCGCCCGAGAAATCGTCTTCCTTGCCGCTGCGCTCGTCTTTCAGCCGAATGCGCACGCCGTTGTTCAAAAAGCTGAGTTCGCGCAGGCGTTTACTCAAAATCTCGTAATGAAAGTCGGAGTTGGTCTGGAAAATGTCCAGATCAGGAGCGAAATGGACCTCGGTGCCGCGTTTCTCCGTTTCACCAAGAACCTTCATGGGCGAAACTTCGACGCCGTTAACGACCTCGGTGATACGGTTTTGCACAAAGCCTTTGCTGAACTCCATCACATGCACTTTGCCATCGCGACGAATGGTCAGACGCAGCATTTTGCTCAGCGCGTTGACGCAACTCACGCCTACGCCATGCAGGCCGCCCGACACCTTGTAACTGTTCTGGTTGAACTTGCCACCCGCGTGCAACTCGGTCAGGGAGATCTCAGCGGCCGAGCGCTTGGGCTCGTGCTTGTCATCCATCTTGATGCCGGTCGGAATGCCACGCCCGTTGTCCACGACGGAAACCGAGTTGTCGGAGTGAATGGTGACCAGAATATCGTCGCAGTGACCCGCCAGGGATTCATCGATAGAGTTATCCACTACCTCAAACACGAGGTGGTGCAGCCCGGTGCCGTCCGAGGTGTCGCCGATGTACATGCCGGGACGCTTGCGCACCGCTTCCAGGCCTTCCAGAATCTGGATCGACTCTTCGCCATAGGCTTCCGACGCGCCGACCTGATGCGCATTGATCGCAGGCTGAAAATTGGAGCTGTCGGTGGTTCCCTCGCCGGTGCGAACTGCATCGGCGTCGTTTTGTGCATTTTCTGGGGGCAAAACAGGCTTGTTTTCTTCGGTCATGGCTTACTTCTCCAACGATTTCTCAAACTCTTGAATGACTGAACCCGCAATAAACAATTGGTTGATCGCGGGTTCGGGCTTTGTACAACGACAAATAATCAGGGTGGGTCAAATACGCATCGGCATGACGACGTATTTAAAGGTGGCGTTGTCAGGGATGGTAAAGAGGGCGGAGCTGTTGCCATCAGACAACTCCAGCGTCACCATGTCCTGATTCATGTTGGCCAGTGCATCAATCAGGTAGGTCACATTAAAACCAATCTCAATATGTTCACCACCGTAGTCAATGTCGAGTTCGTCCATCGCTTCTTCCTGCTCGGCATTGTTGGAAGCAACCCGCAGGGTACCGGGCTCCAGAGTCAGGCGCACGCCCTTGAACTTGTCGCTGGTCAAAATGGCGGTGCGCTGCAAGGTTGCCAGCAAGGCGGCGCGGCCCAGCGTGATGCTGTGTTTATGGTTTTTGGGGATCACGCGGTTGTAATCGGGAAACTTGCCTTCCACCAGTTTGGTGACAAACTCCATGCCGCCAAAACTGAACTTGGCCTGGTTGTTGGCAAATTGCATCTCGATGGCGCCCTCGGCGTCAGACAGCAGGCGTTGCAACTCAATCACGGTTTTACGCGGCAAGATCACTTCTTGCTTGGGCACATCCACATCGAGTGTGGCCGAGGCAAAAGCCAGCCGATGCCCGTCGGTTGCCACCAAGCTCAGTCGGTTGCCTTCGGCAACAAACAAAATACCATTAAGGTAATAACGAATGTCATGCAGGGCCATAGCAAACGAGACCTGACCCAGCAGGTCTTTCAGGGTTTTTTGCGGCACGCTGAAGACCGGACCAAAGTTGGCCGCCTCCTGCACTAGGGGAAAGTCTTCAGCCGCCATGGTTTGCAGCGTGAACTTGCTTTTGCCCCCCTTGAGAATCAGCTTGGCGGCGCTGGATTCCAGCGACACGGTCTGGTCAGACGGCATAGTGCGCAAGATGTCAATCAGTTTGCGCGCACCCACCGTGATGGTGAAATCGCCGGCATCGCCATCGAGCTCGGCGGTGGTGCGGATCTGAATCTCCAGATCGCTGGTGGTGACCTGCAGCGACGAGCCGGTTTTGCGAATCAGCACGTTGGCCAGGATGGGCAAGGTGTGGCGGCGTTCCACGATACCGGCTACCGATTGCAATACCGCGAGAACTTTGTCTTGTGTGGCCTTCAGGACGATCATGTCAACCTTGTGTTAAAAATTTTCAATTCAAAAATGCAGGAGAAGCGGTTTTTGTCAACACCACTATTTTCCCCTGTTTGGAGGCACGATCAGCCCTTGAGCGTTTGTTCCAGTACGTGAAGCTGTTGATTGAGTTCGGTCATTTGCTGACGCTCGCCACCAATCTTGCGCACTGCGTGCAAAACAGTGGTGTGGTCGCGACCGCCAAACAGCTCGCCAATCTCGGGCAGGCTCTTTTGTGTCAGTTCTTTGGCTAGGTACATCGCAATCTGGCGCGGCCGGGCAATGCTGGCTGGTCGCTTCTTGGAGTACATGTCGGCAATTTTGATCTTGTAATAATCAGCCACCGTTTTCTGGATATTTTCCACAGAAATCTGACGATTCTGGATCGACAACAGGTCGCGCAGGGCTTCACGCGCCAGCGCAATCGAGATTTCTTTCTGGTTAAATCGCGAATACGCCAAAATTTTTCGCAACGCCCCTTCCAACTCGCGCACATTGGAGCGCACATTTTTGGCGACGAAAAAGGCCACCTCTTCGGGCATGTCAATGCCTTCCACCCGCGCCTTGTTAATCAAAATGGCCACCCGCATCTCCAGTTCAGGCGGCTCAATCGCTACCGTCAGCCCAGAGTCAAAGCGCGAGACCAGACGCTCATGAATATCGGTCAAGCCCTTGGGGTAGGTGTCGCTGGTCATCACAATGTGCGACTTTTTGGCCAACAGAGCCTCAAACGCGTTAAAGAATTCTTCTTGCGTGCGCTCTTTGTTGGCAAAAAACTGAACGTCATCAATCAACAGCAAATCCAACGAGTGATAACGCTCCTTGAACTCGTCAAAAGTCTTGCGCTGATAGGCCTTAACCACATCCGAAACAAACTGCTCGGCATGGATGTAGAGAACTTTCGCGTTGGGCATATCGGCCAGCAGCCGGTTACCCACCGCGTGCATCAAGTGGGTCTTACCCAACCCGACGCCGCCATAGATAAAAAGCGGGTTGTACAAGTGGCCTGGCATGCCGGATACATGCATGGCCGCAGCGCGTGCCATGCGGTTGGCCGTGCCCTCGATGAGAGTGTCAAACGTGAGACCCGAGTTGAGCCGGTTCTTGAGGTTGTTGGGCGTACGGTCTTCGTTAATTTCAGCCGCAACTTCGATCGTTGGGGGCTCCATCATGCGGTGCGGAATTGACGCTCTGACGATGGCTTCACGCGGAGCGAGTGCTAACTCTATTTGCACGGCCTGACCCGAAAGCTTCTCCAGCAAGGCTGAAATACGATTGCTGTACTGCGCCCGAATCCAGTCCAGTTTAAAGCGGTTGGCAATAAAAATGGTGACCTTGCCAAGGTCGTCGCTGACCTGTGCCGAAAGTGGCTTGATCCAAGTATTAAACTGCTGCTCCGGCAGCTCTTGCGCCAGTTGATCAATGCAGGTTTTCCACAGGTTGGGGCCACTGCCCTGGCCATTGGAGCCAGACTGGCTGGCGTGTTGTCCCTCTATCATTATTGGTATCAGCTTCTGTGGATAGTTGTGGATTTAAGAGCCATGGATTGTAAATTATCCAGACTTTATCCACAAGCGCCGCCCCCCCGGCTGGGCTGGGGCTAAACACCCGCATCAGGCGTCCGGTTAACCCCAACCGGTGCGACCCAGCTCTTGAAACTCACCACCATCGCCCATAATTGTCGTGTGACAGTGCTGGCGTCCAGAGCGTCAGCGTATTTCTTACCTTTGTTCGACCTTCAAGAATCAAAATGACCAAACAAACCCTCTCCTTTCAGGCCGAAGTGGCCCAGTTGTTGAACCTTGTCACCCACTCGCTGTATTCCAACAAGGAGATTTTTCTGCGCGAGTTCATCTCCAACGCGTCGGATGCCTGCGACAAGCTACGTTATGAGGCTATCAATGACAGCGGCCTGTATGAAGATGCGCCCGAGCTGGAGGTACGGGTGTCGTTTGACAAGGACGCCAAGACGCTGACCATCACCGACAACGGCATCGGCATGAGCGCGCAAGAAGCCATTGACCACCTTGGCACCATTGCCAAGAGCGGCACCAAAGACTTCGTCTCCAAGCTGTCGGGGGATCAAAAGGCGGATTCGCAGCTGATTGGTCAGTTTGGCGTGGGCTTTTACTCCGGCTTTATCGTCGCCGACAAGATCACGGTCGAGTCGCGCCGGGCCGGCATGAAAACCACCGAAGGTGTGCGTTGGACCAGCGGCGGCGCCGGTGACTTTGAGGTCGAAACCATTGACCGCCCCGCGCGCGGCACTGGCGTCACGCTGCATTTGCGCGAAGATGCCATGGATTACGCCAGCGCCTGGAAGGTCAAGGGCATCATCGCCAAATACTCCGACCACATCAGCCTGCCGATCCTAATGGAAAAAGAGGAGTGGAAAGACGGCGAACTGATCAACCCGAGCGACGAGCAAGGCGGACGCCAACCCGGCGGCATGATCAAGACTGGCGAGTGGGAAGCCGCCAACAAGGGCAACGCCATCTGGGCCCGGGCCAAGAAAGACATCACGCCTGAGCAGTACGACGAGTTTTACAAGCAAATCAGCCACGACTTTGCACCACCGCTGGCCCACACCCACAACCGGGTTGAGGGCAGCACCGAATACACACAGCTGTTATACATTCCTGGCAAAGCGCCGATGGACCTGTACAACCGCGAAAAATCGGCTGGCATCAAGCTTTACGTCAAACGCGTCTTCATCATGGACGATGCCGAGGCGCTGCTGCCCACTTACCTGCGCTTTGTCAAAGGCGTGGTCGACTCAGCCGACCTGCCGCTGAACGTGTCGCGTGAGTTGCTGCAAGAGAGCCGCGACGTCAAAGCCATTCGTGAAGGTTGTACCAAACGCGTGCTGGGCATGCTAGAAGACTTGGCCAAACACGACAAGCTACCCCAACTGGCAGTCTCTGCTGACGGCGTGACCGATGTCGTGTCCGAAGAAGACAAAGCCGAGGCCTTGGCCAACGAAGGCAAGTACAGCAAGTTCTACGCTGAATTTGGCGCCGTATTGAAAGAGGGCCTGGGCGAAGACTTTGCCAACAAGGAGCGTTTGGCCAAACTGCTGCGCTTTGCATCCAGCACCACCGACACCACCAGCGTCAGCTTTGCCGATTACAAAGCGCGCATGAAGGAAGGCCAAGAGGCTATTTACTACATCACGGCCGATACCGCGGCGGCTGCCAAAAACAGCCCCCAGCTTGAAGTTTTCAAGAAAAAAGGCATCGAAGTACTGCTGATGACCGACCGGGTCGACGAATGGGCACTGAACTACCTACAAGACTTTGACAGCACACCGCTGCAAAGCGTTGCCAAAGGCGCGGTTGATTTGGGCAACTTACTGGATGAGACCGAGAAAAAAGCCGCTGAAGAAGCCGCCGAGACTTTCAAGCCCCTGCTCGCCAAACTCAAGGAAGCGCTGAAAGACAAGGCGCAAGACGTGCGCGTGACGACCCGTCTGGTCGACAGCGCCGCCTGCCTGGTGGTGCAAGACGACGGCATGAGCACCCAACTGGCGCGCATGCTCAAGCAGGCCGGCCAGACGGCACCCGACGTGAAGCCAGTGCTGGAAGTGAACGCCGAGCACCCGCTGGTGAAAAAGCTCGAAGGCTCAGTGCACTTCCACGACCTGGCACACATCCTGTTCGACCAAGCCCTGCTGGCCGAAGGTGGTCTGCCCGCCGACCCGGCGGCCTATGTCAAGCGAGTCAACGCCCTGCTGGTTTAATTCTCTTGAAGCATCAAGTTTGCGTGCCTAAATAAAAAGCGTAAAGCTACTAAATTTATAGCATGAGAGTCAAGTAAAGCCCCGCAGTTCAATTGACTGCGGGGCTTTTTTATGAACATTTATGTTTTGCGGCGTTACTGATCACAGGAACAGCCGCCAGTCCACCGTTCAGGTTGTAGCCAGCAGCCGCTAAAGCGAGACCAAAATTAATGCCATCCAACGACACGGGATTGTCCAGGGTGACGCCGTTAAAGTTGACAAAATTACCGGGCAACGCCGTGGTTGAATGACCAAGACTTGCGGTACCCCAGTTGGTGCCGCGCAGAAATCCGCTGGCGGAGTAGCCGAAGCCAAATTCCCCACCCACATTAGTCACGCTGCCACAACTCACAGCACGACAGGCGCCAAAGATGGACGAACCCGAGGCAACAGTGACAGAGATAGGCGTGAGCGTGGGGTTAACGTCGTCTTTAAATTTACAGAAAAACCGGTCAGCGTGCTACTTGGTACGTCTTGACCACTATTTAACCAACCATGATGGGTCATCAGATAACCCAACGAATTGGAGATCAGCAACCTCCAACGCTACAAAAAAAGAAGGGATTCAAGTCATCTGTGCAACTGCATGGTTTTTTGGCTATTGCATTCCCTTGCCGTTGGGTCAATCCACCGAACTTAAGCGCCCCGAACGCCAATAAGCTATCGGAAGACCTGATGGTACTGGGCATGGCGATTTTTGTTATAGGCGGGGCATACCTGAGTTGTACAAGGACCCAACAATCCTTATTTTTCGAAGTTGACATCCCATTAATACTGCTTTTTCATGGGCATTTTGTAAGCTATTCTCATTTTCGTTCTTTTATGTTTAACGGAGATTCGTATGAAGCGCTTGCTTTCCCTCTTGGCCATGGTTTTTACAATCGGCCTCTCAACCATAGCCATCGATGCCGAAGCTGCAAAGCGTATGGGCTCCGGTAAATCTATGGGCACGCAACGCCAAGCAACGCAGGACAAGGCGCCCGCCGCCGCCACGCCAGCCGCAGCACCTGCCGCCGGAGCCGCCGCCGCAACCCCTTCTCGCTCGTGGATGGGTCCGGTTGCCGGGCTCGCTGCCGGCCTGGGTCTGGCCGCCTTGGCATCCCACTTGGGCTTTGGCGATGAATTGGCCTCCATGGTGATGATGGGCTTGTTAGCCGCAGCCATCATGGTGGCAATTGGCTTCATTATGCGCAAACGTGCCGCCGCACAGAAGTCAAACGTAACGGGTCCAGGAGGCTTGCAATACGCGCATGTAAATCCTGACACGGCACGCGATACCAATGACAGCGCCAAGCAAAATGTACCGGCCTACAAGGTATTGATGCCAGTCAGT
>JBLHZH010000108.1:0-7577 GCA_047629695.1 Rhodoferax sp. | reverse complement strand
TTGATGGCAAAGGTGTGGGCCATCTGTACCGGGTCGAGTTGTTGCCAGCTTTTCTCGGGTTGGTAGCCGTCGCCGTGCAGCGTGCCGGTGGCATCAATCACCAGACGCAGGTCCAGCTTTTGCGCCGCTACAAATTGGGCTGCCGCAAAGATGCTGGTCTCGTCCAGCAAGTCCAGTGCGGGGAGGCTTTGGCGCGACAGGCCGAGTACGCGGGCAAAGGTGGTGTCTTGCTGTAATTGCGTCAGCAGCGCGGCGCCAATGCCACCGCTGGCACCGATGACAAGGGCCAGACCGCCTGTAGGAGTAGTGATGTTCATAGTTAGATTTTTAAGGGATGGCTGACAGCAGCAGCAGTAACTGGGCAAGTGTGTGCTGCATCGTGGCGGCGCGCACCTGCGCCCGGTCGCCGGTAAACCAGCAGTGTTCGGTGATGACTTGCCCCGGCAGCGCCCAGCCAATCCAGACGGTACCGACGGGTTTGTCGGCGCTGCCACCGCTCGGGCCCGCGACGCCGGTCACGGCGATGGCAACCTGCGCGTGAGAGTGGGCCAGTGCGCCGACTACCATGGCGCGAACTACGGCTTCGCTGACGGCTCCGTCGCGCTCAATCAAGGCAGCTTCCACGCCCAGCAACTCGGTCTTGGCGGCATTGGAGTAGGTCACAAAACCGCGTTCAAACCAGCTGCTGGAGCCGCTCAGATCGGTGCAGTAGGCAGCAATCATGCCACCAGTGCAGCTCTCGGCAGTGGCCAGTTGCCAGCCTTTTTGGAGCAGAGCCTCGGCCACTCGCGGTGCCAGTTGGGACGTTGCCAGAACGGCCGGGAATGACAACGGTGTCATACAAAGAAGCGCCAGCCGGCGATGACTAGCAGGGCGCAGGCGGCGGCGACCCCATCATCCAACATGATGCCAAAACCGGCCTTGCGCCAGGCGCCGGGGTCGCTGGCGGGATCCACGTTGTGGTAAAGCCGGTCAGCCCAGCCGACCGGGCCGGGTTTGACCGCGTCAAAGAAGCGGAACAAAGCAAAGGCTGCGAGTTGGCCGACCCAATCGGTCGGCGCAATCAGCCAGAGTACCAGCCAGAAGGCCACAATTTCATCCCACACTACGCAGCTGGGGTCAAGTACACGCATGTTTTGGGCGGTGATGCTGCTGGCCCACCAGCCCAGTAGCATAGCGAGGGTCAGCAACACTGCCCAACGGCCGTCGTTCATCCAGGGTTGCATCACCAGAAAGGCGAGCCAGGCCCACAGCGTACCTGAGGTGCCGGGTGCCAGCGGGCTCAGGCCGGAGCCAAAGCCCATGGCCATGAAGTGCGCTGGGTGCGACAGCATGAAGCGCGCGCTGGGACGCACCGGGCGCTGATCAGGCTCGCTGGCGGTGGCGGCGTTGATAGGAGGAGGCGAGTTGTCAGGCATGGTGAGGCGATCCGGGTCGTGGGTTGAGTGCGGGTGCCGGGCGTTCCGGTTCAGGCAAAGTGGTCAAACGAGGTATAGGTGTTGGGTACGGCCTGCCCATCGCAGTCGACCAGGCGCAGGCCGGGCGCCGATTCCATCTGGCCGATGCGGGTGACTGGCGTGCCGCTGCTTTGGGCGGCGGTGGCCACTTGGGCTCGGGCGGTAGGCGGCGCGGTGAATAGCAACTCGTAATCGTCGCCTCCCGCTAGCCCCCAATTGCGCCATTGGGTCAGCGTAATGTCCGTGCCAGCGGACGCCTGATGGCCGCTCCAGCCGGCATAGGCGGCGACTAAAGCAAGCACTTGGTCAACTGCGACTGTGGCGCCGACGCCCGACTGTTTGAGCAGGTGGCTCAGGTCGCCCAGCAGGCCGTCACTGACGTCAATCGCCGCGCTGGCGATGCCACGCAAGGCCCGACCCAGCGCCACGCGCGGGGTTGGTTGTTCCATGCGGGCGCGGGCCGCCTCAAACAGCGACGCCGGAACGCTGACACTGCCGCGAAACACCTCCAGCGCGAGTCGGGCATCGCCCAGCGTGCCGCTGACATAGAGGTCGTCCCCTGCCTGGGCGCCTGATCTTAAAAGTGCTTGCGAGCGGCCGTTGACCACCGGCACCTCGCCAAATACCGTGATGCAGATGTTGAGTGGGCCTTGGGTGGTGTCACCGCCGATCAGCTCACAGCCGTGGGCATCGGCCAGCGCAAATAGGCCCTGAGCAAACGCCGCCAGCCAGGCCTCGTCTGCCCGTGGCAGCGCCAGTGCCAGGCTGAAGGCCAGTGGTTGGGCGCCACAGGCTGCCAGGTCGCTCAGATTCACGGCCAGCGCTTTGTGGCCAAGTGTGAACGGATTGACGGTCGACAAAAAGTGTCTTCCTTCCACCAGCATATCGCAGGAAATGGCCAGTTGCGTACCGGGTTTGGGTTGCAGCAGGGCACAATCGTCACCCACGCCCAGCACCGCCTGGCGGGGCGGGCGCTTGAAATAGCGTTCGATCAGGTCAAACTCACCCATCAATGGACTCCGGTGCGCTCTTGACGGGCCAAAAGAAGCTCATAGGCTTGCTGCGCAGGCGCGCCCAGATGGCAGAGCGAATGCGCTCGCGGTCGCCGCCACTGACGTTGTGGGCGCGCAAGGCGAGCTGAAACGCGAGGTAATAACTGACGCCCACGTTCAGCACGCTGGTCACCACCAGACCGGCCATACACCACCAAAAAACCGGTAGGTATAGCACATCCAGACCCAGCATGGCCGCGGCGGCGGCCAGCTGGCCTGTTGACAGGGTGACATGGCGGACCTCCATGCCGAGGCCAAAAAAAGAGGCAAAGGCAGGTGTCAGCCCGAGCATGAGCCCCAGCGATATATTGCCCGCCAGACCCGAGATGTTCTCACGCATAAAGACCGCCCAGCGCGCTGCACGCCGCGTCCCCAACATCGCGGTGATGCGTGGGTTGTAGTGCAGCGACGAATCAAGTCGGTGCAGCACAAACCAGTTTTCGACCCAGCCGGCGATCAGGCTGGAGGCAAACAGCAGTACCCCTGTGAGCGCGGCAAAGAGCGCCGTGGGGCCGAGCAGCGTGAGGGCGCTCAATATCTTCTGCGCCTCTGCGGCGTTCAGCACATGGTTACCCGACAGCCACCACAGGCCGCTGCTGAGCAAAATGACGCAGGGCGCGACCAAGGCCTGGTTGCCGACCACTGCCGCTACCTGTGAACGCACCAGATGCGTTACTTCGGTTACAAAGAGGTCGATTGCGCCCGGCGCACTCAGGTCTTTCAGTTTGGCTGCCATGGCCGGCGCGGTCATGGCGGGCTGCTTGGTGGCTACGGTCCAGTGCATGAGTTGGATAAAGACGAAGCACAGGGCGTAGTTGAGGCCGGTATAGAAACCACTCCAAAATGCCGATAAGCCGAGTGAAAATATCGTGAACTTAAGCAGGGTGCCGATTGACATCACCGCCCCGCCACCCGCAGAGTCACGCAGCATGTCGCAGTACTGCGCCCAGGTGCGGGTAATGTAGTGTTCGCCAGTGGCCGAACTGCGCTCGGCCACTTTGGCTGCCAGCATCGACGAGTTGGAGGCAATCAGGGCGCGTACGCTGCGCCGTTCATGACTGACCGTCACCAGATGCGATAACAGCCGCAGCGTGCTGCTGCCGGGGTTGTTGCCGAGCAGGCAGTCGAGCAGGGCCCGGATACGCAGCAACCGTTCGCGCAACTGGCGCAACTGGAACACCAGGTTGACCGAAATGCCGTGCGCGTCCAGGTGGGTGTAGACCGAGGATGCCGCATGGCGGCAGGCGTCGAGTCGGCTGCGAAATTGCTGCAGGGCGGCCAGTCGCGCCTCACTGGCCTTTTCGGGTGCGTCCAGGTAGGCGTCGCATAGCGTGTCAAAGTCGCGCATCAGGGCATGAAACGCACTGGCTTCGCGCGCGGTTTCGCTCATGCGTTGGCGCAACTCGGGTGAAAACCCGGCAGCCATGACTTGACTGACGCAAAACGTGAGGGCTTCCAGCAGCGTGGTCTGCCAGCGTGAGGGCTGCATACAGGACCCGGGCAAAGCCGCAGTCGGGGGGGCTTGTTGCAGTAAGACCCCAATCCGGTCCAGCATGGGCTCATTCACGGCGTTCAGCCACTGGGCATCAAAGCGCTGCGACAGCACCAGCGAAAACAGCACCGAGGCATCGTCTGTCTCGGGGGTTCCCGGTAGCATTTTCTGTTGAATCCGGTAGGTAAATTCGCTCAAAAAAGCATTATGCGAAGTGAATCCGTAGTCCGCCAGCAAAGTCGTGCCGTCCATAGTTTTCATCAGCGTCTGCCACCAGGCCCGCAAGCGCTGCTCGACCTCGGGGCGGGCCTGGACCGCATCCAGAAAGAGCTGCAACCGGGCCAGCGTGGCGGCCACCGAATGGCTGTCGGCCCGCAACCATTCAAACAAGGCAATCAACCATAAGTGCCGTTGCACCAGTGCGGCCTGCGAGTCCAGCGCCGCCAGCAGGGTAGAGAGGTCGTGTTGGGGTTTCTTCATCCGCTAAGCAGGTCTTAATGCAGGGTGCGGGCGCCACCGCTGGCGCTCAGGGCGTCCAGCACGAACATCGGCACATCGACATCAAACTTTTCACCATCCTCGGCGACACAGAAGAAACTGCCGTGCATGGTGCCGGTGGGTGTGCGCAGGCGCGTGCCACTGGTGTATTCAAAGGCTTCGCCGGGTTTCAGCAGGGGCTGCTGCCCGACTACCCCCAGCCCCTTGATGCGCTCGGTGTGACCATTGGCATCGTTCACGTTCCAGGTGCGCGAGACCAGTTGTGCTGCTACGTCGCCGGTATTGGAGATGGTGATGGTGTAAGAAAACACATACAGCCCTTGGGCCGGGGAAGATTGCGCCGCCAGATAGTGGGGCAACACTTCAACTCTGAATTGGTACTTTGACATGGCGTGATGCTAACTTGAAACCTGGCGGCCCCGCCCCGGCTGGCGCGCCAACTGATTAAACTTGGGGCCATGACTTACCGTATTGCACCCTCACTCCTCGCCGCCGACTTTACCCGCCTGGGTGAAGAGGTAAAAAATGTTATTGCTGCTGGCAGTGACTGGATCCATTTTGACGTGATGGACAACCATTACGTGCCCAACCTGACCTTTGGGCCGATGATTTGCAGTGCCCTAAAGTCTCATGCCGTCACCGCGGCTGGGATGGCGGTGCCGATCGATGTGCACCTGATGGTGCAGCCGGTTGATGCGCTGGCCAGCGCCTTTGCCGATGCCGGCGCCGACCTTATCAGCTTTCACCCCGATGCCTCGCATCATGTGCACCGCAGCCTGCAGGTCATCAAGGCCAAAGGCTGCCAGGCTGGTCTGGTGTTCAATCCGGCTGAGCCGCTGGATGTGCTGGACTGGGTGATTGACGACCTTGACCTGATCCTTATCATGAGCGTCAACCCCGGTTTTGGCGGCCAGAGCTTCATTGACTCGGCGCTGCGCAAAATCGAGGACGTGCGTCGGCGCATCACCGCCAGTGGCAAGGACATTCGCCTGGAAGTCGATGGCGGCATCAAGGTCGACAACATCCGCCGCGCTGGTGATGCCGGTGCCGACACCTTTGTCGCCGGCAGTGCCATCTTCGGCCAGCCCGACTACAAGGCGGTGATCAACGCCATGCGCACCGCGCTGGCGGCCTGAACCCGGCTGCCGTTTGAATACCATCACCTTCAATCCGCAGGCGATTGACGCCGTCATCGTCGATCTTGACGGCACGATGGTTGATACCCTGGGGGATTTCGTCGTTGCATTAAATCAGATGCTGGCGGACCTGCCCGCACCGTACGACCGCCACACCGTTAATCTGGCGCAGGTGGCGCAATGGGTCGGCAAAGGCTCGGAGCATCTGATTAAAACCGTGCTGACCCATGTCAGTCCGCCACCTCACGACCTGATGGTCCTGGCCGGCAGCCGCTACCAGCACCATTACCTCGCAGCCAATGGCCAGCACGCCAGCGTCTACCCTGGCGTGCTGGCAGGCCTGACCCAACTGCAGGCCTGCGGTTTGCCGTTGGCCTGCCTGACCAACAAGCCGACCGCGTTTGCCCAGGCTTTGCTGCAGGCCAAGGGCTTGGATCGTTTTTTTAAACTGACTTTTGGGGGCGATGCGTTTGCGCGCAAAAAACCTGATCCCCTGCCGCTGCTCAAAACCTGTGAAGCGTTGGGTTTTTTGCCGGCCCGTATCTTGATGATTGGTGACTCCAGCAACGATGCCGAGGCGGCACGCGCTGCCGGTTGCCCAGTGCTGCTGGTGACTTATGGCTACAACCACGGTCAGCCGATTCGCGCCGTGGATGCGGATGGTTTTACCGATTCATTGCAAAGTCTGGTTGAAAATTTTCCCAGTTCGCGTCATTGACGGTACCGGGCGCAGCTTTCGCCTTGACTGGCACAGCTGGTGGCGTTCTTGCCGCCGCGCCTTTGGTCGTGCCTGCTTTACGGCGCCCCAGACCCTTGAAGGCCGGATTGCCGGGCGGGGGTGTCTGCACCGCTACCGTCGGCGGGGCCAGATCATGGCGGCTGTCATGGCCGCTCAGTTTGAATACCGCTAGCGCTTACGCCTGCGACTTTAGGCTGCAGGCGGCGGCTGCCATTTCTTCGACCAAAGCTACATTTTGCTGGGTCGCTTGGTCCATTTGGGTGACGGCCTCGCCGATCTGTGCGACGCCCTGCGCCTGCGCATTGCTGGTGGCGCTGATGTCGCCCATCAGGTCGGTCACGCGGCGAATGCTGCTGACCACCTCGGTCATGGTGCTGCCGGCATGATCGACCCGCTCGACGCTGGCGCTGATCAATAACTTGATCGCTTTGGCGGCCTCGGCCGAGCGGCCTGCCAAGGAGCGCACCTCGCTGGCGACTACTGCAAAGCCGCGTCCCTGCTCGCCGGCCCGGGCCGCTTCCACCGTCGCGTTCAGGGCCAGAATATTGGTTTTGAAGGCGATGCCGTCAATCACTTGAATAATGTCGGCAATCTTCTTCGAGGCCTCGTTGATGCCTTTCATGGTCTCCACCCACCTGATCGCGACTGATGAGGCGTTGACGAGGCGCTAACGGCCAGTTGGTTGGCTTGGCGGGCGTTGTCGGCATTTTGTTTTCTGGTGGCGCTGAGTTCTTCCATTGATGCGGCGGTTTTTTCCAGCGCGCTGGCCTGTTCCTCGGTGTGGGCTGACCAGTCATGGTTGCCATGGGCGATTTAGGCGCTGGCGATGGTGACGCTATCCGACTCCTAGTGCACCATGGTCACCACTTTGCCGAGGCTGGTTTGCACGTCGGACAGGGCGTGCATCAGTGCTGCGATTTCATCCTGCCCTTCGGTGCTGAGTGTGCCGCTCAAATCGCCGTGGAAGACGATGGCATTCGAAATGGCTACCGCCTGGCACAGCGGCAGAACGATGTCTTGTCCCCGCGACAGGCCAAACAGGATGGCAAGCGCTAGGCCCGGTAGTATTGAAGCAACTGACAGCAGGCGC
This sequence comes from Rhodoferax sp., assembly GCA_047629695.1. Taxonomy (GTDB): domain Bacteria; phylum Pseudomonadota; class Gammaproteobacteria; order Burkholderiales; family Burkholderiaceae_C; genus Rhodoferax. Next base: position 113 of record JBLHZH010000108.1, on the reverse strand, counting down.
AAGGTGTTGAACTCATTTGCTGCTAATCCCCAGTAGCAAAGCCCCGAGAAGTCCGATGCGGGTGGGAATTTTGAATTGGTTCCTTTTTTGGTACGAAAATTGGAGGACAAGAC
>JBLHZH010000107.1:0-7613 GCA_047629695.1 Rhodoferax sp. | reverse complement strand
TGGCTGAGTAGTATTCGGCCACCACATCGGCACGAGTCAGGTGAGCATTACCGGCGGCGAAACTGGTACTGACGATCAGGCCAGAAGCAAGAATAAGGGCGGTAGTTGCAAGTTTTGTTTTTATAATGAATCCATTCAAAAAGTTGTAGTACAGGTCAGGGCAGATTCGGCGCTCGCCGTTTTGATCTGCTTGATCTCGGCGAGCTGTTTTTTTGTTAACAACTCATCGATGACTTGAATTTACTATTTCTAATTGAGAAGGAAAATAGCATTTATATCAAATTATATTTTCTGAATACGAAATAATAATAGCTTGACTTTATAAGGGTTTACCCTAACCGGTATGTTAAGTGGGAATATTTAATCGTAGCCTGACCATCGGCTTTAAGCGCTTGCGCTTGGAGCGTTCGGGTTAAAGCAGGTTCTCAGGTGTTGAGGTCTTGGCTTGGATCACGACGCCAGCAGGTTATTGCTATCCATGATTACCTGTTATCTGAAGCGGTTTGTAGCTTCAGATTGAGGCTGCCACTCACCAGTGGCAGGGTGCCGGCGGCTTACGGTGCATCGAATTCAGCCTTGACTGTCTGAAGTCTATTTCAGAGCTAGACCTAGCTGTCGCGAAACTAAAGTGGCTGGGCCTCGCTGCTTGGCGCAACAGGTCGTTTTTGAGTGAACTTGGCTGCCGCTTCTGCCAACTTTCGCTTGCGCTCCAAATTGAGCCTTTCGAGCTCAGCATAGTTACTTTTTTTCATGTTGGGATCTTTCCCGAATACGCCTGCCATAGTGATAATTCCTTTGGTTTGGTCTAAATTAATGCGAGAGCGTAGCTTAAACGAGTCAAGCAGCGCGACAACCCAGATTTCGTGGGCTGCCGCGCTGCGCTCGCAGAGACGACGAGGCTTAATTCTTTAGACGTTCATTACCGTCACTGAACGCGTATTAAGGTAGGCTTCCATGGCCTCCGGTCCGCCTTCGGAGCCATAGCCTGAATCCTTGATGCCGCCAAAGGGCATTTCCGCTGACGGTATAGCGGGCATGTTGACCCACAGCATGCCGACTTCCACGCGGCGCGCGAGCAGGTCGGCGTTTTTGAGAGAACGCGTAAAAGCGTAACCCGCCAGACCGAAAGGTAGGCGGTTGGCCTCGGCGATGGCTTCTTCCAGGGTATTGAAGCTGCGGATGGCGGCCATGGGGCCAAAGGGCTCGTCATTGAATACCCGAGCCTCCAGCGGCACGTCAACCAGCACGGTGGGCTGCCAAAAATTGCCTGCATCGCCGATACGTGCGCCGCCGTGTGCTACGGTGGCGCCGTGTTTGAGCGCATCCTGCGTGAACTCAGCCATCGCCGTCAGGCGGCGTGGGTTCGCCAGTGGGCCCATCTGTGTTCCCTCAGCAGACCCATCACCGACCTTCAAGCCTTGCGAATACTTGACCATCGCCGCGACAAAGTCATTTTTGATACTCTCATGCACCAAAAAGCGCGTGGGCGAGATGCAGACCTGCCCGGCGTTACGGAACTTGGCAGCACCCGCCGCCTTCACGGCCAGTGCCACATCGGCGTCTTCAGCCACGATCACTGGGGCATGGCCACCAAGCTCCATAGTGACGCGCTTCATGTGCTTACCCGCCAGCGCGGCCAGTTGCTTGCCCACGGGTGTTGAGCCGGTGAAGGTAATCTTGCGAATCACCGGGTGCGGAATCAGGTAGTTCGAAATCTCGGCCGGGTCGCCATAGACTAAGCCCAGAACGCCTGCCGGTGCACCTGCATCAGCAAAAGCGCGGATCAATTCGGCGGGCGCAGCGGGTGTTTCTTCCGCGGCTTTAACGATCATGGAACAGCCGGTGGCCAGTGCCGCCGCCATCTTGCGTACCACCTGATTGACAGGGAAGTTCCAAGGCGTAAAGGCGGCAACCGGACCGATCGGGTCTTTGAGCACCATCTGGCGCATGGCCAGGTTGCTGCGTGAAGGGACGATGCGGCCATAGACGCGCTGACCTTCGTCCGCGAACCATTCGATGATGTCGGCAGCGGCCATGGCCTCGCCTTTGGCCTCGGCCAGCGGTTTACCTTGCTCCTGTGTCAGCAGCGCGGCAATCGTGCCTGCGCGCTCGCGCATCAGGCCGGCTGCTTTGCGCATGATTTTGGCGCGCTCAATGGCCGGCATGTCACGCCAGGTCTCAAAGCCCTTTTGCGCAGCGACCAGCGCCAGGTCTAGGTCGGCGATGCCGGCATGCGCGACGCGGCCGATTTCCTTGCCGGTTGCGGGATTGAAGACAGCGAGACTTTTGCCGTCAGCGGCATCACGCCATTCGCCAGCGATGAAGAGTTGGGTGTTGGGGTAGGTCATAGCTGGATTCTAGGGGCCGAGACCCATCCTGTGAATTTAAGTTGACCCACCAGCCGTAAGGGATGTGAATTGTTGTTGCCGCTAACTGCCCTGACTCACAGGCATAAAAAAACTCGCCAGTTGGCAGGTTTTGCAAGCAACAGGCTTCAGGTGATTGCGGCTGAGCACTAGGATTACATGAAGTTGTTGGGTGTGAGTGTTGTCGGCGGCGATCACGGCTGCAGCACGTACCTCTGCGCGTGACTGGTTGTTGCTCAAGGCGGTTTGTGCATTCAAATTCATGTGGTCTCCCTCTAACAGCAAGGGGCCAGCGACTTTGACGGCCTTGAGTTCGGTTCTGACAGTCTGGCGTGTCAGGGTGCTGGGGTTGGCATTGCGCTGAGCCGTGGCAACACCGAAACTGTCGCTCTCACCCAACGCTGGCAGGTCGCCGGCGACCTTGGCGGAGTAGTATTCAGTCATCACCTCGGCATGGATCAGGGCGGTAGTTGCCAATTTTTTTATAAAATTATTCAAATTTTTTTGAGACAGGCTGCTAGCAAATTTGGTGATGGCCGTCTTGGTCTGCCCAGTCTCGGCAAGTTGTTTTTTTGGCGGTAACTCATCGACCAATTGAATCAACTATTTCTAATAAAGAAGATAAATAGCATTCATATAAACTTATTTTTTCTAAATATGAAATAATAAAGATTTAAATTTATAAAGGTCTACGCCATGGATCGACTTTTATCAATGCGTGCTTTTCAGCAGGTCGTGGACGATGGCGGTTTTTCTGCCGCGGCCCGAACGCTGGACATGTCACCGGCCGTGATGACCCGGCTGATCACTGACCTGGAGCGGCATCTGGGCGCCCGTCTGCTGCAGCGGACCACGCGCAAACTGTCCTTGACCGATGCCGGGCAGTCCTATTTGGTGCGCGTTCGGCATATTCTCGACGAGGTGGACGATGCTGAAGCAGTCACGCGTCAAAAAACTGATGAACTGGCGGGTTTGCTGCGCATCAATACACAGCCGGTGATGGCGGTGCATATTCTTGCGCCGCTGGTGGCCGAGTTCAGACGCCTTTATCCCAAAGTGGTGCTGGACATTACCGTGGACTCCCAGTTGGTTCCACCCATTGAAGATTTTGATTTGACGATTCTGGGCGCGGGCCCCGGTTACGACGCCAATGTGGTGGCACGACCGGTGATCGTGTCAGAGGGGTTGTTGTGTGCCTCGCCTCAGTATCTATTGAGCGCCGGTACGCCCTTGCAACCGAAAGATTTGGAGAAGCATGCGCTGTTACGGCTGAGTCAGGCTGGCATCCGCCCGCGCGAACTGGTATTGATCAACCCTGAGGAGAGTGACCGTGAGGTGGAGATTGATGTCAAGCCGGTGCTGATGGCCAACCACAGCGACACGTTGTTGCGCGCCACACTGGATGGCACCGGCATCAGCGCACAACCGCTTGATCTGATCACCACCTACTTGCGGGATGGGCAGTTGAAGCGTTTGTTGTCGCCTTGGATTACCGGGCGTTTTACCCTATATGCGGCCTTGCCCAGCCGCAAATATGTGCCAGCCCGCGCCCGTGTCTTTATGGAATTCCTGATAGAGCAAACACGCATTAAAGCCGCCGAGGCCGCGCGCGGCCGGCCGGCTCAGGCCGCCGGTGATGACCGGTCCTGAGCTGGTATGGCAAATTGGTTTTGGCGCCATGCTTCAAACACAGTGACAGCCACCGCATTGGAGAGGTTCAGACTGCGCTGGCCTGCAATCATCGGTAGTTTCAGGCCCTGTGTCGGCGCAAATGACTGGCGCACCTGGTCAGACAGGCCGCGTGTCTCGGAGCCGAACACCAGCCAGTCGCCTGGCAAAAAGGCCACATCGTGGACTTGCCGCGTGGCGCGTGTGGTCAGGGCAAACAGACGCTCGGGGTCGGGTTGTTCGCTGTCCAGAAATGCCTGCCAGCTGGCGTGGCGTTTGATTCGGGTGTATTCGTGGTAATCCAGCCCGGCGCGGCGCATCTGTTTGTCTTCCATTGAAAAGCCGAGCGGCTCAATCAAATGCAGGTTGCAGCCGGTGTTGGCCGAGAGGCGAATAATGTTGCCCGTGTTGGGCGGGATTTCGGGTTCGACCAAGATGATATGAAACATGGCTGGATTGTCGCCTTTACTGAAGTCACCAACCATCACTCGGTGCGGGCAATCACCAGTCCCGTGATGTGGGCCGCGCCGGCTGCGCGCAGTACGTGGGCGGCGGTATACAGTGAGGCGCCACTGGTCATGACGTCGTCGACCAGGACCAGGCGGGCGTCCCGTAGCCTGGCTGCGCAGTGGGGAGGGACGGCGAAGGCGTGCCGTACGTTGTCGAGTCGCGCGCTGCGCTCGAGCGAACTCTGGGGTGGCGTGTCCTTGACACGGCGCAACAGGTGCGGGTCGGTTTTTTCGACTGTCAGGCGCTGGGCCAGCAGCAGTGCCTGGTTGTAGCCCCGCGTTTTTAGTCGTTGTGGCGACAAAGGGAGGGGCAGTACCCAGTCCGCGGCCTCCAGCGCGGGTTCGACCCAGGGCGTGCTGCGCAACAACAAGGCAAAGGCACTGGCACGCCCCGGGTGGTTGTAAAACTTATAGTTCACGATCAGGTCGGACCAAGGAAACGCATAGCTGACGGCGGCCAGGCAGAGGTCCAGCGGGGGAGGCGTTCTCACGCAGACGCTGCATTGCTGCACGCCTAAGGCAACCTGCAGTGCGCAAGTTCGGCAACGCGTTTGCGGCTGGGCAAATCGGGTGATGCAGGCCTCGCATACCGCTTGGGTGGGCCAAGCATGGCAGACCGCGCACTGGCTTGGCAGGGCCTCCAACAACCTTTGGGTCAAGCGGCGAAGCATTGAATCAATATACTCTAATGTCCCTTTCATGTCGCGCTTTATGTCTACCCAACGTCCCCCCACGATCGATCCCCAGGCTGCACAACGCTGGCAACACATGCCGCCCAGCCTCTCGCCCTGGCTGCACGAAGAAGTGGCCCGACGCATGCAGGAGCGGCTTGGGTGGATCAAACTGCAGCCCAACAACTGGGCCCACTGGGCGCCCGTGAGTGGCGGGCTGCAGGCGCATACGCTGATAAGCCAGCGTTACCCGGATGCCAGCTGTTTTGTGATTGAGCCGGACGCCGCCAGATCAGCGTTTGTCTCAAAAGCATTGGTAAAACCCTGGTGGCAGCCGGCCCGCTGGAAGGCTCAAGCCACGCGATTTGAACTGCCGGGTGATGGGGCGGTCGATATGTTGTGGGCCAATATGCTGTTGCACATGGCGGCCGATCCACAAGCCCTGCTGGCGCAGTGGCAGCGGGCACTGGCGGTCGATGGTTTTGTGATGTTTTCCTGTTTCGGGCCTGATACGCTGCAGGAGTTGCGCGCGCTTTACCAAGCGTTGGGCTGGCCAGCGCCCTCGCACGAATTCACCGACATGCATGACTGGGGCGACATGTTGGTGGGTGCCGGTTTTGCCGAGCCGGTGATGGACATGGAGCGCATCACCCTCACGTTTGAGTCGCCACAGCGGCTGCTGCAAGAGCTGCGGGGTTTGGGCCGCAATTTGCAGCCACAGCGTTTTGCCGGTCTGCGCGGCCGCCAGTGGCGCGAGCAACTGCACCAGGCGCTTGATGGGGCGCCACTGCAACTCAGTTTTGAAGTTATCTATGGACATGCCTTCAAGCCGCAACCCCGTTTGACGATGCGCCCTGAAACTACTTTGTCTTTGGCGCAAATGCGGGAAAGCCTGAATCAGCGAAAAACCTATTCAAAAAATCCTTGAGAAAGGGGCTTGACAGGGTGGCTGGCCCAAAAAAGGCGTGGGCTACAATCCTCCACATTCAAATAGTGGTCGTTCCTCTGCACGCGTGAAAACATGTGGGCCTGTAGGGTTAAGTTTGGTTAATTTGAGATAATGAAAAGTAGACATGATGAAAAGCATTTTCGATAAAGTGACCAGCACGCTGCTGGCTGCAAGTGCTTGGGTGGGATCCGTCGCATTCACAACGGCACATGCCGTCAGTGATTTGCCAGGTGGACCAGCTGTCAACCAACTCAACCTGCACCCGCCTGTAACTCAGATTGCCCAAGATCAGGCCTGGCTGCACTGGTTTATGCTGATTCTTTGCACCGTCATTTTCATTGCCGTGTTTGCGGTTATGTTTTATTCCATTTGGAAGCACCGTAAATCAGTCGGTCATAAAGCGGCTAACTTCCATGAGTCGGTCACGGTCGAGATCATCTGGACCATCGTGCCTTTTGTTATTGTGATTTTCATGGCGTTGCCCGCCACCAAAGTGGTGGTGGCCATGAAGGACACCACCAGCGCCGATCTCACCATCAAGGCCACCGGTATGCAATGGAAGTGGGGCTACGACTACCTTAACGGCGAAGGTCAAGGAATTGGCTTCATTTCGGCGCTTGACAGTGAGCACCGCGAAATCTCAAACAATGGTGGTCCCAAGCCGGGGCAAATCGTCAACGACTACCTTTTGAAGGTGGACAACCCGTTGGTTGTTCCTGTCAATAAAAAGATTCGTATCATCACCACGGCCAACGATGTAATTCATGCTTGGTTTGTGCCGTCGTTTGGTGTGCAGCAGGCTGCGATTCCAGGATTTGTCCGTGACACCTGGTTCACTGCTGAAAAAATTGGTGATTTCTATGGCCAGTGCGCACAACTCTGCGGCAGAGAGCACGCCTACATGCCGATTCATGTCAAGGTGGTGTCGGCTGAAGACTATACGGTCTGGGTCGCAGGCGAAAAGAAAAAGCTGGCCGCCAAGGCCGACGATCCGACCAAGGTCTGGACACTGGAAGACCTGACCCTACGCGGCGAAAAAGTTTATGCGGCCAACTGTGCCGCTTGCCACCAGGCTAACGGCAAAGGTGCCGGCCCCATTAAGCCACTAGACGGTGCCGCCGTTGTGCTGGACGCGGACGGTAGCAAGCAAATTGCAGTGCTGCTTAATGGGCAGAACAATAACACTATGCCTTCATGGAAACAGCTGAGCGACACTGAAATTGCAGCGGTTATTACCTATACCAAGAACAACTGGTCAAACAGGACAGGTCATCTGGTTCAGCCGGCTGACGTGACTGCTGCGCGCAAGTAAGCCGCTGCAGCGTAAATCAAGAATGAACAAGGAAATCAGATGAGTGCCGTTCTAGACCATCACGCCCATGACGACCATCACGACCACCATGCGCCGACCGGCTGGCGTCGCTGGGTGTTTGCGACCAACCACAAAGAC
>JBLHZH010000106.1:0-7646 GCA_047629695.1 Rhodoferax sp. | reverse complement strand
TTTTCATAGGAGAATTGTCTCAGTTTGACCGTTAACCGGAGATTTGTATGGACGTAAATCAAGCGCTGCCCCTGCTGGGTGGCATTAGCCCTCTGGTGTTCATGAAACGCTATTGGCAAAAAAAGCCTTTGCTGGTGCGTCAGGCGATTGCCAATTTCAGTCCGCTGCTGGACCGCAACGCCTTATTTGAGTTGGCCGCCAGCGAGGAAGGTCAGGCCCGCCTGCTGCAGCAGGAGCCGGGGCAGTCAGCCCAGGCCTGGCGCTTCAGGCAGGGGCCTTTTGAGCGCCGTGCCCTGCCGGCGTTGAAACGTCCGGGCTGGACGTTACTGGTGCAGGGGGTTAACCTGCAACATGACGCAGTGCATGACTTGATGAATAAATTCCGCTTTGTGCCGGACGCCCGGCTGGATGACCTGATGATCAGCTTTGCCACCGATGGCGGCGGTGTTGGCCCTCACTTTGACAGCTATGACGTCTTTTTGTTGCAGGCTCAGGGTCGCCGCCGGTGGCAGATCGGTCGCCAGAAAGACCTGACTTTGCAACCCGATGTGCCCCTGAAAATTTTGGCCAACTTTGTACCAGAGCAGGCGTTTGTGCTGGAGCCCGGTGACATGTTGTATTTGCCGCCGCGCTATGCCCACGATGGTGTGGCCGAGGGTGAGTGCATGACTTATTCGATTGGTTTCAGGTCGCCCAATCGGGGTGAACTGGCGCGCGAACTGTTGCAGCGTCTGGCCGAGGACGCACAAGACGAGGTCGGCGAGGCCCTCTACCGGGATCCGCAGCAGGGCGCGGTCGCACAGCCGGGCGAAATACCGCCCCAGATGTTTGAGTTTGCACGCGATGCGCTGCAGGCTGCCTTGAAAGACCCGCAAGCCTTGGCGCGTGCGCTGGGCGAGTACCTGACCGAGCCCAAGGCTAATGTCTGGTTTGAAGAGGCTATGTCAGGCAGTGCGCCCTTGACAGAAGCCGTGCGCCTTGACCGCCGTACCAAAATGATGTTTGATGAGATCCATATTTTCATTAATGGCGAGAGTTTTCGGGCGTCTGGTCGTGATGCGACGTTGATGCGGCGCCTGGCCGATGAGCACGTTCTGAGTCGCCAGGATCTGGCACGCACCAGTGCTGAAGCTAGGGCGCTGATACAGGGCTGGTACCAGGCGGGCTGGCTGCACAGCCTCGGAATTGAAACATAATTCACTTATAATTTGAGGCTAAGTGAAAAGATCTATAGTCCGGTTTGCTTGGTAGTTGCAGGCCCTCTGCAACTGGGAATTTCAGAAATTGCTTAGTCAACTCATCAGGTATTTTAAAAATGAATAAATCGCTCGTTTTGGCCGCTATTATTGCTGCCGCTGCCTTGGCTGCTTGTGGTAAAAAAGCAGAAGCACCTGCGCCCGTCGTTGCCCCAGCACCGATGGTTGCTCCAGAGCCTGCAGCGGCTCCAGAAGCTGAGGCTGCAGCATCAGCTGCCATGCCTGCAGATGCCGCTTCCGCTACGCCTGCTGCTGATGCTGCTAAGGCGGCCGCTGAAGCTGCTGCTGCAAACATGAAGAAGTAATCTTCTTTTTACTTCAGCTTTGGCTGAAGTAAAAAAGCCACCGAAAGGTGGCTTTTTTTGTGGGCGACTATCTCTCCTATCGGAGATCGTCAGCAATGATTTTTACGATGCGCTGCGCATTGGCAGAGGTCTCGGGCTGGCCACTCTCGTTGAGCACAGAGACCGTGCTGAGTGTTCCCTCGCTGACGACGACGATGCGGTATTTCAAGGGCGCCGGATCAGCCTTGGCACTACTGAAGAGCTTACCGAAAAAGCCGGCTTCGGTTTTATTTGCATTGGGTGCTACATAGCGTACAAAGTAAGTGCCTTGACTGCGATCCCGGTCCTCGACCGTAAAGCCCGTACGGTCCAGTGTCAAGCCGACACGGCGCCAGGCGCGGTCAAAAGCGTCATTGATTTGAACTACCGGCTGACCGTTTGCCGAGGAGGCCACACGCGAACTGTTCTGGCTGACGCCGGAGGCGATTAAAGCTTGCGACTGTGCCTCGGTAACCCCCAGCTTGACCATCATCCGACGCAGAAACTCGGCTTCGAGTTCTGGATCGACGGCGCGCGGTTGCCAGACCGTGGTGTCTTGCTGGTTGCTGTTGTAGACCTCAATCATGCCTCGGTGACTCACAAAAATATCGGTGCCGCCGTTGGCGTTGCGCTCTAGGCGGGTCCTGAACTTGTCACGTTCACCCGTGGAGTACAAGGAGTCAAAAACCTTGCCAATTGTGCTACGAATAAAGTCCTGCGGAATTTTGGCCCGGTTTTCGGCCCAATCGGTTTCCATGATGCCCAGGTTGGCCTGGTCCATGGCCAGCAGAAAGCCATTCTCCTGCCAGAAATCACGCACCGGCTCCCAGAGCTTGTCGGCGGGCCGGTTGATCACCAGCCAGCGCTGGTTGCCGGCCCGTTCAATGCGGACATCGCCGATTGAGGTCACCGCGGTCGGGACTGCGATCTGACCCGGTTGCGCCAACTGAAAGCTGGAGGCGGAGACCGGTCCGCCGGGTACGGCGTAGCGGGTGTCGCGCGACATTTGCGTCAGGTCGGGTGGCACTTCAAGTGAAGGTCCACTGGCTTGACTGGCGCTTTTATAGTCAATTTTGTCGCCGCTGAGCGTCGAACATGCGGCCAGTGTCAGGGAAAGGCTGAGCAGCGTCAGTCGGTGAAAGTGGTTCAAAAAAGTGTCCCTTTGGGTAATGAATTGGGGGTAACTGATCAGATCAGACCGGTGGCGTGCAAGGCGCCTTCAACCACGGCTTCGTTGGGTTGTGTCAACGGCGTCATGGGCAGACGCAGGGTGCCACCACATAGTGCCATCCGCGCCATGGCCCATTTGACGGGGATCGGATTGGCTTCAACAAACAGGTGTTTGTGCAGTGGCAGCAACTTGAACTGGAGTTCCATGGCTCGCTGTCGGTCACCGGCAATGGCTGCCGCGCACAGTTCGTGCATCAGGCGCGGTGCCAGGTTGGCACTGACGCTGATGTTGCCGTGGCCGCCGCACAACATGAGGGCCACTGCGGTCGGGTCGTCGCCGGAGTAAACGGCAAATTCCGGTGGAACCTCACGGATCAGCCACTGAGCCCGCTCAAGATTGCCGGTAGCCTCCTTGATGCCGACAATGCCAGGCACCTGCGTCAGGCGCAACACGGTGTCGTGCAGCAGATCAGCGGCCGAGCGGCCGGGTACGTTGTACAAAATCATGGGCAGATCAACCGCCTCTGCAATCGCCTTGAAGTGCAGATACTGACCTTCTTGCGTCGGTTTGTTGTAGTAGGGCACCACCTGTAACTGGCAATCGGCACCGACTGCCTTGGCAAATTTGGTCAACTCGATAGCCTCGGCTGTGGAGTTGGCGCCACAGCCCGCCATGACAGGAACGCGTCCGCCAGCCTGCTCCACCGCCACGCGGATGATTTCGCAGTGCTCTAGCACGCTGACAGTGGGCGACTCGCCGGTGGTGCCAACGACGCCAATGCAGTCGGTGCCTTCCACAATATGCCAGTCGATCAGTTTGCGCAGGGTTGGGTAGTCCACACTGCCATCTTCATGCATGGGAGTAACCAGTGCCACGATGCTGCCCGTGATTTTGCTGAATTTGGATGTCATGTCAGAGGGGGAGTAAACAGTAAATGAACATTCTAACTAGCACGCGTCAAGCTGGGGTGTCGGATCGGCCTGCGTTTGACCGCCAGGGTGCATGGCAACCAGCCGTTGTACGACACGGGGTGGGTTGTCAAGCCGGCCCTCTTCAAAGGCAATCAGCTGCAGGTGGGCAAAAGTAGACAGCAGTTCAGCCGGTTGCAACAAAAAGTCAGGTCGGGAGGGCTTACCCAGCTGTTCGTTTCCTTTGGTAAAGGTCTCGTAAATCAATAGGCCGCCGGGGGCCAGCGATTGTTCGATCACCTTAAACAGGGGGCGCCACAGGTAATTGGTGACGATTACCGCGTCAAACTGGCGGGGTTGTGTGCCGACCATTAGTGGCCAGGGGGCATTCTCCAGGTCTGCCAGAATCGCCTCGCCCCAGTCTCGCACCGCTGTGATAGCTTCGGCCGAACGATCTAGGCCCGTGACCGCATGGCCTCGGTCTGCAAACCATTTCAGGTGCCGCCCCTTACCACAGGCGATGTCAAGGACTGTGCCTCGGGGTGGCACCAGAGGCGACCAGCGTTTGACCCAGTCGGAGGCCGGGCCCAGGCCATGGTTTGATGTGGTGAGTGGGATGGTGGTCAGTGTCGTCATTTGTATTAGAGAGCGGAAAACTCCAAAAGCACCTTGTCTCTGCGAGGCCGTAGGCCGCGGCAGTCCCTAAACCTCCTGGGTTACCGTGCTGGAGGCGCAAAGACGAGCAGAAAAGTGGTATTTCCTAAAGTATGGCCTCACTTTTAGAAGCAGGCCCAGACCTGATCGGCCAGGGTCACCAGAAAATCGGGTCGCAGGTAGAGCGCAAAAACCAGTAGCAGCACGCAGGCTAGGCCGGCGTGAATCAAAATACGGTTGCGCAGCTTCATGACTTCAGGCTGTTTGTGCCAAGGGATGGCGGACAATGGCGCTCTCCTTGATCGGGAGGTTCACCAGCGCGGCAAGGACGCCGAGTGCAATCGCGATGTACCAGACCAGGTCATAACTGCCGGTGCGGTCATAAATGTAGCCACCTAGCCAGACGCCTAAAAAAGAACCAATCTGGTGGCTGAAAAAGACAAAGCCGCTGAGCATGGATAAGTGGGCTACGCCAAAAATCTGTGCGACAGCGGCATTGGTGACTGGTACCGTGGAGAGCCACAATAGCCCCATGATGGCAGAAAAAATATACACGCTTATGGGTGACAGCGGTGCCATCAAAAATATCGAGATAGTGGCGGCACGGGCCAGATAAATAAAGGCCAGAATTTTTCTTTTGGGTAATTTATGCCCCAGTACACCGGCGGCATAGGTGCCAAAGACGTTGAACAAGCCGATCAGCGCCAGCGCATAACCCGCGACTGCGGGTGCCATGCCATGGTCACGCAGGTAACTCGGCATGTGGATGCCAATGAACACGACCTGAAAGCCGCAGACAAAATAACCCGCCATCAGCAGCTGAAAGCTCGGATACTTCAAGGCTTCCTGCAGGGCATGGAAAATAGTTTGTTCACGCCGAATCACGGCACTGGTGGTCATGCCCGGTTCGCGCAAACCCCAGGCCAGCGGCACCATCAGCAGGGCCGCGACGCCCAGAATGACCAGGGCTTGCTGCCAGCCAAAGCTGCTGATCAAAAAATTTTCGGTCGGCACCATCAAGAACTGGCCAAATGAGCCTGCAGCGGCAGCGATGCCCATAGCCCAGGAGCGTTTCTCGGCCGAGATGTTGCGTCCGATCACGCCGTAAATAACGGCGTAGGTGGTGCCGGCCTGAGCCATGCCGATCATGACCCCGGCAGTCGCTGAAAACATGAACGGTGTGGTCGCCGCCGCCATACCGATCAAGCCCAGAGCATACAAAATAGCCCCGCCTATCACTACCTTGAAGGCGCCAAAGCGGTCGGCCACCATACCGGCAAAAATGCCGGTCACGCCCCAGGTCAGATTTTGTATAGCAATGGCAAAAGCAAAAGTTTCGCGGCTCCAGCCCTGGCTTTGGGTAATGGGCTGCAGCCACAGGCCAAAGCCGTGGCGGATGCCCATGGAGAGGGTCACAATGGCGGCGCCACAGATGAGCACCTGGACCATGGAAATTTTTTTGGGGGAAGCGGACATCCCGTAAATGTAGCCAATCTCTTGTGATCGCGTTGAACGATAGCATTTGAGCGAGCAGAAAACCATAAATATTCTGCGCCTCTACTTTCGTCTTTGCGAGCGCAGCGCGACAATCCAGGCGTGGGTGAACAGCCGCAGCCTGTCGCCTCGCAACGACGAAGGCAAGTGGGTGCTTTGCTGATCTATAAGGCCCGCGGGCGCTGTAATTGCATACAGCTGTTGTTTATTTGCAGACTACAATTTGCGCTTATGTCAGTCAAACCCACTCCCGAATACTCCGAAAATTCCATCCGTGTCCTCAAGGGACTGGAGCCGGTCAAGCAGCGCCCGGGCATGTACACGCGCACCGACAACCCGCTGCACGTGATTCAGGAAGTGCTGGACAACGCCGCCGACGAGGCGCTGGCTGGGTATGGCAAAAAAATCAAGATTTTTTTGCACCTGGACGGCTCCATCACGATTGAAGACGATGGTCGTGGCATTCCCTTTGGCCTGCACCCGGAGGAAAACGCCCCGGTTATCGAACTGGTTTTTACCCAGTTGCATGCCGGTGGCAAGTTTGATAAGGGCAAGGGCGGTGCCTATAGCTTTTCAGGCGGTCTGCACGGCGTTGGTGTGAGCGTCACCAACGCGCTGTCGACCCGGCTGGAGGCCACCACCTACCGCGAAGGCAAGGTCGCCCGCTTGGTGTTTGCCGGTGGCGATGTGATTGAGCCTCTGCAAATTCGCAAGGTCGCAGAAGGCGACCGCAAATCAGGCACCACGGTGCGGGTCTGGCCCGATGCCAAATACTTTGAGTCGTTGGTGCTGCCGCTGGCGCAACTGGCTCACCTGCTGCGCAGCAAGGCGGTGTTGATGCCGGGCGTTACAGTGACGCTGTACACCGAGAAAACCAAAGAGACGCAGAGCTGGATTTTCAAGGGCGGCCTGCGCGACTATCTGCTGCAAACCCTGACCGGCGAGCTGGTGATTCCGGTCTTTGAAGGCGAGGGCTTTGCCGATGCACAGCACGACAGCTTTGCTGAAGGCGAGGGCGCGTCCTGGTGCGTTGCCTTTACCGAAGACGGCTCGCCGGTGCGTGAAAGCTACGTCAACCTGATTCCCACCAGCGCGGGTGGCACGCATGAAAGCGGACTGCGTGACGGTTTGTTTACCGCCGTCAAGGGCTTTATCGAGCTTCACTCGCTGTTGCCCAAGGGCGTCAAACTGATGCCCGAAGATGTGTTTGCCCGTGCCAGTTATGTGCTCTCGGCCAAGGTGCTGGACCCGCAGTTTCAAGGCCAGATCAAAGAGCGCCTGAACTCCCGTGATGCGGTGCGACTGGTCTCCAGTTATGTACGCCCGGCGCTGGAGTTGTGGCTTAACCAGCATGTCGAATACGGCAAGAAGCTGGCCGAATTGGCCATCAAGGCGGCACAAACTCGTCAGAAAGCCGGTCAGAAAGTCGAGAAACGCAAGGGCTCCGGCGTGGCCGTGTTGCCTGGAAAACTGACCGATTGCGAAAGCCGCGACCTCGCCTACAACGAAGTTTTTCTGGTCGAGGGCGACTCGGCTGGCGGCAGCGCCAAGATGGGGCGTGACAAGGAGAGCCAGGCTATTTTGCCGCTGCGCGGCAAGGTGCTCAATACTTGGGAGGTGGAGCGTGACCGCCTGTTTGCCAACACTGAAATCCACGATATTTCGGTCGCCATCGGAGTCGATCCGCATGGCCCCAATGACAGCCCCGATCTGAGTGGACTGCGCTATGGCAAGATTTGCATTTTGTCGGACGCCGATGTTGACGGCTCGCACATCCAGGTGTTGCTGCTAACGTTGTTCTTCAGGCATTTTCCCAAGCTGATCGAAACTGGTCATATTT
>JBLHZH010000105.1:0-7656 GCA_047629695.1 Rhodoferax sp. | reverse complement strand
TCGCGCCGGCTGCCAGCGTGCTGCCGACGATGCGAAGCTGGTGAACAGAGAGGCTCGCCATGCCGAAACTGGACTTGATTTGCTGCTTTTTATTAATCCAGGTCAAGCCGAGTAACTCCGGGTACTGGTTGACCAAGTTTTCGGCCTGAAGCCTGAAGTCTTCGGTGCTGAGCTCCTGGTTGGCGACCTCGCGTGCAATGTGCATGATCTGCTCTTGGCGCTCCAGCAGGCGCAGGCGCAGGCGTTGCTGAGCATATTCCACATCGCGCTGAACCGCTTCCTGTTCGCGCTCCATTTCCTCCAGTCGCAAATAACCAAAGGCGGCCACGATGGCAGCCAGGAATAGCAGGACAGCGGCCAGCGGGGCCAGCACAGCAAACCGGTCTTGCCGATGGGGCGTCTGACGTCGCCACCAATGCTGCAGCTTGACCATGGGTAGGAGGTTCATTGGGCTGGGAAAGTTGAGGGGGCGGGGCAAAGGCATGGTGCTTGAGTGTAGGCGCCGCTCCCAAAGCGGAGCGTTTAAAGCAATCATTTATTCTATATTTCTTAATGTGAAATCAAAAAGCACTATTTGAAAAATTAAAAAAACTATGAGAAAATAAAATGTCGTGTTAAAAATTGACTCAGATACGCCAGATCAGTTATAAAAACCAAGGAGAGATCCATGTCAGTCGTTCCCGAGAATCAATTGAGCAACCCTGCTCATGATGCCGATAGCCAGGAAACCCGTGAGTGGATGGACGCCTTGTCGGCAGTCATTCAAAATGAGGGCCCTGAGCGCGCCCACTTTTTGCTGGAGCAGTTGCTGGAGCACGCGCGCCAGAGCAGCATCGACATGCCGTTTTCGGCCAACACCGGGTATGTCAATACGATTGAAACCGAACAAGAGGTACGCTGCCCCGGCAACATCGAGATTGAGGAGCGTTTGCGCGCCTTCATGCGCTGGAATGCCATGGCTATGGTGGTCAAGGCCAATCGCCATCACCCTGTGGATGGCGGCGATTTGGGCGGCCACATAGGCTCTTTCGCATCGCTGGCCCATATGTTTGGTGCTGGTTTTAACCATTTTTGGCATGCAGAGAGCGAGAACCATGGCGGTGATTGCCTCTACATTCAGGGCCACGTGTCGCCCGGCGTTTACGCCCGCGCCTATCTTGAAGGCCGCTTGACGGAAGAGCAGTTGCTCAACTTCCGCCAGGAGGTCGATGGCCATGGCCTATCAAGCTACCCGCATCCCAAATTGATGCCTAATTTCTGGCAGTTCCCTACGGTCTCTATGGGCTTGGGCCCGCTGATGGCGATTTACCAGGCGCGGTTTCTAAAGTACCTGCATGCGCGTGGTATTGCCGATACCGCCAACCGCAAGGTCTGGGTCTTTTGTGGTGATGGCGAAATGGACGAAGTGGAGTCTTTGGGCGCCATTGGTCTGGCCTCACGCGAGAAACTGGATAACCTGATTTTTGTTATTAACTGCAATTTGCAGCGGCTCGACGGCCCGGTGCGCGGCAACGGCAAGATCATCCAGGAACTCGAAGGCGAGTTCCGTGGCTCGGGCTGGAACGTCATCAAGCTGCTGTGGGGCAGTGAGTGGGACCCCCTGCTGGCACGCGATAAAGATGGTGCCCTCAAGAAGCTGATGATGGAGACGCTGGACGGCGACTATCAGGCTTTCAAGGCCAATGACGGCGCCTATGTGCGCAAGCATTTCTTCGGCCGTGACCCGCGTACGCTGGAGATGGTCGCGCACATGAGCGATGACGAAATTTTTGCCCTGAAGCGCGGCGGCCATGACCCGAAAAAGGTCTATGCCGCCTACCATTCGGCGGTCAACCACAAGGGTCAGCCTACGGTGCTGCTAATCAAGACCGTTAAGGGCTTTGGCATGGGCAAGAGCGGTGAAGGTAAGAACAACGTTCACCAGACCAAAAAGCTCACCGACGAAGACATTAAGATTTTTCGTGACCGTTTTAACATTCCGATTCCTGACAGCCAGTTGGCCGAGCTGCCGTTCTACAAGCCCGCTGACGATACGCCCGAGATGCAGTACCTGCATGAGCGTCGCAAAGCGCTGGGTGGATACCTGCCACACCGCAGGACTAAGTCGGACGAGCAATTTACCGTGCCCGCACTGGAGACTTTCAAAACCGTGCTGGAGCCAAGCGCCGAAGGACGCGAGATTTCGACCACCCAAGCCTATGTGCGCTTTTTAACCACGCTGTTGCGCGATCAGGCACTGGGTCCGCGCGTAGTGCCAATTTTGGTGGATGAGGCTCGTACCTTTGGTATGGAAGGTTTGTTCCGCCAGATCGGTATTTACAATCCAGATGGACAACAGTACACGCCAGTCGACAAAGGCCAGGTGATGTACTACAAGGAGGACAAAAAGGGTCAAATCTTGCAGGACGGCATCAACGAAGCCGGCGGCATGAGCAGCTGGATTGCGGCGGCCACCAGCTACAGCACCAACAACCGGATCATGATCCCGTTTTATGTGTACTACTCGATGTTTGGCTTCCAGCGCGTCGGCGATCTGGCCTGGGCGGCTGGTGACATGCAGGCGCGCGGCTTTTTGCTGGGCGGTACCTCAGGGCGCACCACGCTCAATGGCGAAGGCCTGCAGCACGAAGACGGCCACAGCCACATCATGGCCAGCACGATTCCAAACTGTGTCAGTTACGACCCGACCTTTGCGCATGAGGTTGGCGTGATCCTGCATCATGGCCTCAAGCGCATGGTTGAAAAGCAAGACAATGTGTATTACTACATCACGCTGCTCAATGAAAACTACCCGATGCCAGGCCTGACTGCCGGGACCGAAGAGCAGATCATCAAGGGCATGTACCTGTGCCAGCCGGCCATTGACGCGGGCAACACCTTGCGCGTGCAGTTACTGGGTTCAGGCACGATCCTGCGTGAATCAATTGCGGCGCAGGCTTTGCTGGAAAAAGACTGGGGTATTGCCGCCGACGTATGGAGTTGCCCCAGCTTTAACGAGCTGGCCAGAGATGGCCAGGACTGCGAGCGCTATAACCTGCTGCACCCTGCAGAGACTGCCCGCGTGTCGTTTGTTGGTCAGCAATTGGTGGCGCACAGCGGGCCGGTGGTGGCCTCGACCGATTACATGAAAGCTTTTGCCGAGCAGATCCGTTCCTTTATTCCGAAGGGTCGTACCTATAAGGTGCTGGGTACCGACGGCTTTGGTCGCAGTGATTTCCGCAGCAAGCTGCGCGAGCATTTCGAGATCAACCGCCACTACATTGTGGTGGCTGCCCTGAAGGCGCTGAGCGAAGACGGTACCGTGCCGGTGAGTGATGTGGTGGATGCGATTGCTAAGTACGGCATTCAGACCGACAAGGTCAACCCGTTGTACGCTTGATCCTGACACCACAAAAACAAGGAGACACGCATGTCTTTAATTGAAATTATCGTTCCCGATATTGGTGACTTTGCTGAAGTGACCGTGATTGAGTTGATGGTCAAGCCGGGTGATATGGTGGCGCTCGACCAGTCCCTGTTGACCGTGGAGTCTGACAAGGCCTCGATGGAAATTCCATCCAGTCATGCCGGTGTGGTGAAAGAGCTTCGGGTCGCCTTGGGCGACAAGGTCAAGGAGGGCTCCCTGGTGCTGATGCTGGAGGTGACCGAAGAGGCCGCCGCGCCGGCAGCAGCGGAACCAGCTGCGGCCGCTCCAGCAGCTGAAGTCTCGGCTACGCCTTCTGCTGCTGCAGCGCCTGCAGCTGAAGTCTCGGCTACGCCTTCTGCTGCTGCAGCACCTGCAGCTGAAGTGCCTGCCAGCACCGCGACAATCGAGGTCCACTTGCCCGATATCGGGGATTTCAAGGACGTGGCCATTATCGAAATTATGGTCAAGCTTGGCGACACGATTCGCCTAGAGCAGTCGTTGATGACGGTAGAGTCGGACAAGGCGGCGATGGAGATCCCCTCTAGTGCCGCCGGTGTGTTGACCGAACTCAAGGTTAAGGTCGGCGACAAGATCAATATTGGCGACCTGCTGGCGCTGCTAAAGGGCAGCGCCTTGGCGGCTTTACCCGCCGCCGAGGCCCCAGCTGCGGCGGCCCCAGTTGCCGAGGTCCCAGCGGTCGTTGCTAAACCGTCGGCGGAGGCTGCTGCCCCTGCCCCTGCCGCTACGCCAACCCCGGAGGCTGCGGGCAAGGCCCAGGCCGTGCCGGCGCACAGCCCGACGTCCGCGCCTGTCGGCTTGCCGCATGCCTCACCGTCAGTGCGTAAGTTTGCCCGTGAACTTGGTGTGCCGTTGGGCGAAGTCA
This sequence comes from Rhodoferax sp., assembly GCA_047629695.1. Taxonomy (GTDB): domain Bacteria; phylum Pseudomonadota; class Gammaproteobacteria; order Burkholderiales; family Burkholderiaceae_C; genus Rhodoferax. The sequence goes on along the minus strand of JBLHZH010000105.1, from coordinate 3,367 downwards.
AGGGTAGTGGCCTGAAGGGCCGCATTACCGACGCCGATGTGCAGTCTTTCACTCGCTCCGTGATGAGTGGTGCGGTGCAAACGCTGACGGCGCAGTCCAAGCCGGCAGTGGCTGGTGCCGGCAATGAGGGTGGAGGCTTGGGCCTGATTCCCTGGCCCAAGGTGGATTTTGCCAAGTTTGGTCCGATTGAGCGCAAGGAGATGTCGCGAATCAAAAAGATCAGCGGTGCCAATTTGTTGCGCAATACTATTCTGATTCCGGCTGTCACCAACCACGACGACTGCGATATCACTGACCTCGAAGCCTTCCGCCTTTCCACCAACAAGGAAAACGAGAAGTCAGGTGTCAAGGTCACGATGCTGGCTTTCCTGATCAAGGCCTGCGTGGCAGCGCTCAAGAAATTCCCCGAGTTCAATAGCTCGCTGGAGGGCGATGCGCTAATCTATAAGCAGTACTACCACATCGGTTTTGCAGCCGACACCCCTAATGGTCTGATGGTGCCGGTGATCAAGGATGCCGATAAAAAAGGCATCATGCAAATCTCTCAGGAGATGAGCGAACTGGCCAAAAAAGCACGCGATGGCAAGTTGAGTCCGGCCGAAATGTCGGGTGCCTCCTTCACCATCTCGTCGTTGGGCGGCATTGGCGGACGTTATTTCACGCCCATCATCAATGCGCCTGAAGTGGCCATCATGGGAGTCTGTAAATCGACTATCCAGCCGGTATGGGACGGTAAGGCGTTCCAGCCCCGTTTGATGTTGCCTTTGAGCCTGACTTGGGACCACCGGGTGATTGACGGTGCTGCTGCGGCCCGTTTCAACGTCTATCTGGGCCAGATCCTAGGCGATTTCCGCCGGATTCTTCTTTAAGTCAAATAGAAAGAAAAATATGGCATTGATAGACATTAAAGTTCCAGACATCGGTGACTTCGCCGAAGTCATGGTGATCGAACTCATGGTCAAGGTCGGCGACACGCTGCAAGCTGACCAAAGCCTGATCACCGTGGAGAGCGACAAGGCTTCCATGGAAATCCCTTGCAGCGACGCCGGTATCGTGAAAGAGATCAAGGTCAAGGTCGGCGACAAAGTCAAGGAAGGCTCGGTTCTTCTGGTACTCGAAGCTGCGGCTGAGGCGGCCTCCGCCAGCCCGGCGTCAACAGCAAGCGCTCCCGCTGCAGTCGCTGCGTCTGCTGAGCCGACCGCACCGACTGCCAATGTGTCAGTTGCTGCTGCCAGCAGCTTTGCCGGCACGGCCGATCTGGACTGCGACCTGCTGGTGCTGGGCGCTGGCCCGGGCGGTTATTCGGCGGCCTTTCGTGCGGCCGACCTCGGCCTCAAAGTTATTCTGGTTGAGCGTTATGCTGCCTTGGGCGGGGTCTGCCTGAACGTAGGCTGCATCCCGAGCAAGGCGTTGTTGCACGTGGCCGCCGTGATGGACGAGGTGAGTCACCTGGGTGCCTTGGGTATCGAGTTTGGCGCGCCTAAAGTCAATGTGGATATGCTGCGGGGTCACAAAGACAAGGTCATCACCAAGCTGACCGGTGGCTTGGCGGCCATGGCCAAGATGCGCAAAGTCACGGTCGTGCGTGGCTATGGCGCCTTTGCCGGTGCCAACCATGTGACGGTAGAAGAGACCTCGGGCACCGCACAAGAGAAAACTGGCAAGACACAAACCATTGCATTCAAAAAGGCGATCATTGCTGCCGGCAGCCAAGCGGTGCGACTGCCCTTCATGCCTGACGATCCGCGCGTGGTCGACTCCACTGGGGCTCTTGCCCTGAAGGAAGTCCCTAAGCGCATGCTGATTCTGGGCGGAGGCATTATCGGCCTGGAAATGGGCACGGTTTACAGCACGTTGGGTGCACGTCTTGATGTGGTGGAAATGATGGACGGCCTGATGCAGGGCGCTGACCGTGATCTGGTCAAAATCTGGCAAAAGATGAATGCGCCGCGCTTTGACAACATCATGCTCAAGATCAAGACGGTGGGCGCCCGTGCCCTGCCCGAAGGCATTGAGGTGACGTTTGCTGCAGCCGAGGCGGGCGGCACCGCCCCTGCGCCTCAGGTCTATGACTTGGTGCTGCAGGCGGTGGGACGCACGCCCAACGGCAAGAAGATTGCCGCTGAAAAAGCCGGGGTGGCGGTGACCGACCGGGGCTTCATCGATGTCGACATTCAGATGCGCACCAATGTGCCCCACATTTTCGCCATTGGCGACATCATCGGTCAACCGATGCTCGCGCACAAAGCGGTGCATGAAGCGCACGTGGCGGCCGAGGTGATTGCTGGTGAACTGCAGGGTAACAAGGAGCTGGCAGCCACCGCCTTCAATGCCCGCGTGATTCCAAGCGTCGCCTACACCGACCCTGAAGTGGCATGGGTTGGTCTGACAGAAGATCAGGCCAAGGCGCAGGGTATCAAGATCAAGAAGGGCCTGTTTCCGTGGTCAGCGTCCGGTCGCGCGATTGCCAATGGCCGGGATGAAGGCGTTACCAAACTGCTGTTTGATGACTCTCCGGAGGCCCATGGCCACGGTAAGATCTTGGGTGGCGGCATGGTCGGCACCCATGCGGGCGACATGATTGGCGAAATTGCGCTGGCGATCGAAATGGGCGCTGATGCGGTGGACATCGGTAAAACGATTCACCCGCACCCCACGCTAGGTGAGAGCATTGGCATGGCAGCCGAAGTGGCACATGGCAGTTGTACGGATTTGCCGCCTGTGCGTAAGTAGTTCGAAGCTGTTTTCGAGACAAAGCCTGAGCCCTCACTGGTTCGGGCTTTTTGCTGCATGGCTACGGCCGCTCTAAGGGCCTGTAAAGTGCCAATGCGTTCATGTCTCTTCGAGGACGCAGGTCGCTGCAGTCCATGACTTCCCAGATTGCCACGCCACGCTCGCAAAGACGAGAAATGAATGAGCAGGCTATTTATAATTTTTTGTGCGAAAAAGGAAGACGTGTGCGGGCTTACACCCAAATCGGATTGTGGTTCATGGCACTGATACTGCTGCTTGGTGCACTGGTGTCCTGTGTGCCACTAACGGTGATCAACGCGCTGACGCCAACGGATAGTTATACGCGCCAGGTTGGTATTCGCTACGGTACGTCACCGCGCAACATGCTTGATATCTACACGCCACGTAATGCTGGTCATGCAGCGCCAGTTGTGGTGTTTTTTTACGGTGGTAGCTGGAACAGCGGGGATCGAGCCGACTATAAATTCGTGGGCGAAGCGTTGGCCTCACGGGGGTTCGTCACGGTCTTGGCCGACTACCGTCTATACCCCGCGGTCCGTTACCCGGATTTTCTGGAAGACTCTGCACAAGCGGTGGCGTGGGTGGCCAACGAAGTACAGCGTTACGGTGGCGA
>JBLHZH010000104.1:0-7694 GCA_047629695.1 Rhodoferax sp. | reverse complement strand
GGCCGCGGCAGCCCATGACTTCCTCTCACCTTGGAGGCTGCAGTTATGCGGGCTCGCAGGGGCGACTGTACTTTTAAAATTTAACGCTCCCTCAATCACGCATCGATAGTGTCCGGTTGGCACGCAGTGCCAGCAAGGTGCACGCAGCACCCGACAAAAGGTAAATGCTGACGGCTACCAAGCCAAAGCGCGCTGACAAACCGAGCGCAACCAGCGGCGCGAAAGCCGCGCCTATCAGCCAGGCCAGATCCGTGGTGAGCGCAGCGCCGGTGTAGCGCAAGTGAGGCAGAAAATTGGCCGTCACGGCACCGGCAGCCTGGCCATAAGAGAAGCCCAGCAAGACAAAGCCAATCAAGATGAAGGCATCCTGTCCCACAGCGCCGCCGCCCAACAGCATGGGTGCAAACAAACCAAATACGCCAATCAACACCGCCAGCAGGCCCAGCGTACTGCGCCGCCCAATGCGGTCAGCCAGCAGGCCAGACAGGGGCATGGCCGCCGCCGCCAGCAGTGCGCCGACGATTTGGACGATAAGGAACTCACCAATCAGCTGCTCTGAGTACAGCATCACCCAGGACAGCGGAAACACCGTGACAATGTGAAATAGGGCAAAACTGGCCAGTGCGGCAAAGGCGCCGATAAAGAGGCTGTTGCCCTGGCTGCTGATTAATTCGCGCAGGCTGCAGGGTTGCAATTCATTGGCATCCAGCTCGCGCTCGTACTCATGCGTGACCACCAAGCGCAACCGGGCAAACAAGGCCACCACATTGATGGCGAAGGCGGCAAAGAAAGGGTAGCGCCAGCCCCAATCCAGAAAGTCTTGGCTGCTCAGATGACTCCAGAAATAAGCAAATAGGCTACAAGCGATCAAAAACCCCAGTGGTGCGCCCAGTTGACCCAGCATGGCGTACCAGCCACGGCGATTTTCGGGAGCGTTCAGGGCTAACAGGGAGGGCAGTCCATCCCAGGAGCCGCCAAGCGCCAGCCCCTGGCCAATCCGGCACATCGCCAGCAAGGCAATGGCGCCGGTGCCCAACACTTCGTAGCTTGGCAGCAAGGCCATGCCCGCAGTGGAACATCCCAGCAACAGTAGCGCCAGACTGAGTTTAGCGCTGCGACCGTAGTGGTGCTGCAACCACATACCCGCGACGGTACCCAACGGGCGCACAACAAAGGCTAGAGAAAACAACATGAAAGCATAGAGCGTGCCCTGCAGGTGGTCTACAAAAGGAAAAAACACGGCCGGAAAGACCAACACCGAAGCGATGCCAAAAACAAAAAAATCGAAATACTCGGAAGCCCGGCCAATCACCACGCCCACCGCAATATCGCCTGGGGCGACGCTGTCATGAGCCTGCGCCTGCGCAGGCTTGTCCCCGCTGGTAGGTTGTTGGGCGTCAATATTGACGGCGCTGGTTGGGTAGGTCGCCATAGTGGGTGTCGGTGAGTTTGGCATGGTAAATGGGCGTGGTTTAAGAATTTTGCCTTGGACAATATGTCCAATTGTTAATTTGGATCAATGAGGCTACATTCTTTACCAGAGCGCAATTAGCGTTTACCCTTTGTAGGTGGTTGTCAAGTATGTCTCTTTTAACTTTTAGAACTCGAACTTTAAAGCGTCTGGCCCTGTTATTGGCAACTCTGCCCCTGGCGGCTTGCAACACGATTGTAATGAAGCCCTTCGGCGATATCGCACAACAGCAGTCACAGCTGATTGTCACCGCAGTGGCGCTGATGCTGCTGATTGTGGTGCCGGTGATTGTGTTGACGCTGTTGTTTGCTTGGCGCTACAGAAGCGCCAACAAGGCGGCAACCTACACGCCGGAGTGGCACCACTCGACCCGTTTGGAGTTGTTGATTTGGGGTGTGCCTTTGTTGATCATCATTGCTTTGGGTGCGGTGACCTGGATTAGTACCCACAAGTTGGACCCTTACCGCCCGTTGGAGCGAATTGATGCCAATCGGCCACTGGTAGCTGGTGTCGAACCCTTTGTGGTCGAAGTTGTAGCGCTAGATTGGAAATGGCTGTTTGTTTACCCTGAGCTAGGTATTGCCACAGTCAATGAGTTGGCAGCACCTGTAGATCGACCCATCGAATTCAAGATTACGTCTTCTACGGTGATGAATTCCTTCTATATTCCTGCGCTGGCAGGCCAGATTTATGCCATGCCTGGTATGCAAACCAAGCTGCATGCGGTCATCAATCATGCAGGTGTGTATGACGGATTTTCTGCCAATTACAGTGGCGCTGGTTTCTCACACATGCGGTTCAAGTTTCTTGGTCTGTCGCCCGCAGATTTTGAAAGCTGGGTTCAAAATGCAAAAAGTACTGGGGGCGAGCTTGCCCGTGCTAGTTACCTAGAACTTGAGAAACCCAGTGAGCGAGAACCTGTGCGCCGCTACGCCACCGTTGATGCCAGTCTATATCAGGCCATCTTGAATCGTTGCGTCGATAGCAGCAAGATGTGTATGAGTCAGATGATGGCTATTGATGCTGCCGGCGGTATGGGAAAAGGAAGCATAGATGGTTTGTCTACGAAGCCTTGGCGCGACGTGCAGCGTACTTATGTGGCTGCCTACTGCTCTCCTAACGACCTCAGCGGCAGCGGCTTGGCCGCCTTGCGATAACAGTTTTCCTTCGGCCCGTTCAAAAAAATAACCGAGATTTCACATGCTTTCCGTTCAAGATATTTCACCAAGCGTGTTTGGTCGCCTTAGCCTAGACGCAATACCGCACGATCCTCTCGTACTTGTCACTTTTGCCATGGTGGTTTTAGGTGGTACCGCATTGTTCGCAGCAATGACCTACTACCGCGCTTGGGGGACGTTATGGTACGGCTGGATTACCAGCATTGATCATAAAAAAATTGGAATTATGTACATCATCCTCGGATTGGTGATGTTGTTTCGCGGCTTTGTTGACGCCCTCCTGATGCGCGCGCACCAATCAATGGCTTTTGGTGAAAACAGCGGCTTCTTGCCGCCACACCATTACGATCAGATTTTTACCGCCCATGGCGTGCTGATGATCTTCTTCGTGGCCATGCCGTTAGTTACCGGCTTTATGAACTACGTAGTGCCGTTACAGATCGGTGCACGCGACGTAGCGTTTCCTTTTTTGAATAACCTGAGCTTCTGGATGACCGCGAGCGGTGCGGTACTGATGATGGTGTCTTTGTTTGTCGGTGAGTTCGCAACCACTGGCTGGTTGGCATATCCGCCGTTGTCGGGCATATTGCAGAGTCCGGGCGTAGGAGTGGATTACTACATTTGGGCTCTGCAGATTGCAGGCGTCGGTACGTCGCTGTCCGGAATCAACTTGGTTGCTACCATTATCAAAATGCGCGCACCTGGTATGACTATGATGAAGATGCCCGTCTTTACCTGGACCGCTCTGTGCACCAATGTGTTGGTTGTGGCTGCATTTCCGGTGTTGACTGCAGTATTGGCTTTGCTGACCCTGGATCGTACAGTCGGTACGAACTTCTTCACAAACGATCTCGGCGGTAATTCGATGATGTATGTCAACCTGATTTGGATCTGGGGTCACCCGGAGGTTTACATCCTTATCTTGCCGGCCTTTGGCATATTTTCAGAAGTAGTGTCAACTTTCAGTCATAAACGACTCTTTGGCTACGCCTCAATGATCTATGCCACCGTTGTAATCACCATCTTGTCTTATGTGGTTTGGTTGCATCACTTTTTCACCATGGGTTCGGGGGCCAGTGTGAATGCTTTCTTTGGTATCACCACCATGATCATTTCCATTCCAACGGGTGCCAAGATATTTAACTGGTTGTTCACCATGTACCGCGGCCGCATTGTTTTTGATGTCCCGATGTTGTGGACGATTGGCTTCATGGTTACGTTTGTGATTGGTGGTATGACCGGTGTGTTGCTAGCCATTCCAGCCGCTGACTTCGTGCTACATAACAGTTTGTTCCTGATTGCTCACTTCCACAACGTAATTATTGGTGGTGTACTGTTTGGTATGTTTGCCGGTATCAATTACTGGTTTCCCAAGGCCTTTGGCTACAAGCTTGACTCGTTTTGGGGTAAATGTTCATTTTGGTTTTGGTTGGTCGGGTTCTACTTAGCCTTCATGCCACTGTACGTGTTGGGCCTGATGGGCGTGACTCGGCGTATGAGTCATTTCGATGATTCTTCACTGCAGATTTGGTTTCAGGTTGCCGCGTTTGGTGCCGTACTGATTGCGATTGGACTGGCAGCTTTCTTAATCCAATTGATTGTGAGCTACCGAAATCGTGAACAGTTGCGTGACGTAACGGGAGACCCTTGGGACGGCCGTACGTTGGAATGGTCAACGTCTTCACCGCCACCAGAATACAACTTTGCGTTTACGCCTATCGTGCACGAGCTGGATGCTTGGCATGACATGAAGCAACGTGGCCACCAACGGCCGGTGCAAGGTTTCAAAGCAATTCACATGCCCAAGAACACGGCTGCCGGCTTTGTCATCTCCATGCTTTGCGCTGCTGTTGGTTTTGCCGTAATTTGGCATATGTGGCTGGTGGCCGCGTTGGTCTCCACCGTGGTGCTGGCGGTAGTTATTCTGCACACTTTCAATTACAAACGCGATTTTTATATTCCGGCAGACCAAGTCACTGAAACTGAAAACCTGCGTACGCTCTCCCTTGCGGCCCAGGCCTGAATTTAACTTTTGAAGCGTCCTTAACCATGCAGACTTCTACCACCCTGACGGCCGATAACGCGGTACGCTTTTATGACGATGGTGACCATCATCCGCAGCAAGGTACCTTGCTGGGATTTTGGATCTACCTGATGAGCGACTGCCTGATTTTCGCTGTTTTGTTTGCTGTCTACGCCGTATTGGGCCGCAGTTATGCGGCGGGTCCGTCAGGCGCTGACTTATTTGACCTGCCGCTCGTCGCTGCTAATACCGCCTTGTTGCTGTTCTCCTCCGTGACCTATGGTCTGGCCATGATCGGCATGCAGCATGGTCACAAAAAAGCTGTGCTTGGTTGGCTGGCTATTACCGGCTTGCTAGGCTTGGCCTTCCTGGGGCTAGAAATTTTTGAATTCTCTCACCTGATCCATGAAGGGGCTGGCCCACAACGCAGTGCTTTTCTTTCCTCCTTCTTTACCTTAGTCGGCACCCATGGTTTGCACGTCATCTTTGGTGTGATTTGGCTGGTTACCTTGATGTTTCAAGTGGGCCGATTTGGATTGACGCCTGAAAACAAACGTCGGCTGATGTGTTTGTCTATGTTTTGGCACTTTCTGGACGTGATCTGGATTGGCGTTTTCACCTTTGTTTATTTGATGGGAGTATTGCCATGAGCGAGCACGTACATACGTCCGACGACCACAGCCATGATGACAGCGGCTATCACGCCAGCATCAAAGGCTATCTGACTGGATTTTGTCTCTCGGTGGTACTCACCGCCATTCCTTTCTGGCTGGTAATGGCCAAGGTCTTGCCCAGCTCGGGTATCACGGCCTTTGTGGTGCTGGGCTTCGCCACGGTGCAGATTGTGGTGCATATGTTTTACTTTTTGCATATGAACACGCGGGTTGAGGGCGGCTGGTCGATGTTGGCATTGCTGTTCACCTGTGTGCTGGTGCTGATCATGCTGTCGGGTTCGATTTGGGTGATGTATAACCTGAACGCCAATATGATGCCAGTGCACGACATGACAGAAATGCGTAACATGCCCTGACCCATGGCCAGCAATACCGACCGCCCCTCGCAACCTGCCAGACCCGCTTTGGTATTGACACTGTTGTTGTTGGCATCGGTGCTATTTGCCGGTTTGCTGGCACTGGGCGCCTGGCAGGTGCAGCGCCTGCAGTGGAAGCTGGCATTGATAGACCGGGTCGAGCAACGGGTCTACGGTGCACCAGTGGCAGCACCCGGCCCGGCCGAATGGCCGACACTCAACCGTGAATCAGATGAATACAGTCGTGTTCAGATAACGGGTCGGTTTGACCACAGTCGGGCAACGCTGGTGCGCGCCAGCACCGAGTTAGGCCGCGGCTTTTGGGTTATAACCCCCCTACAGACTAATGTCGGCTTTTGGGTTCTGGTGAACCGGGGTTTTGTGTCTGATGCCGACCGTTCGCAGGTTTCGCGCTTGGATATCGCTGAACCAGCGCTGATCAGTGGTTTGCTGCGCCTCAGCGAGCCTGGTGGCAGCGTGCTTCAGCATAACGATGTGGCGGCTGGTCGTTGGTACTCGCGGGACGTGCCAGCGATTGCAGCTAGCGTGAAACTGGAGGTGGCACCTTACTTTATTGACGCAGCGGCCTCATCCGACACGCAGGCTTGGCCGCGTGGCGGACTGACGGTGTTGAGCTTCAAAAATCATCACGCTGTTTACGCCATTACTTGGTTTGTGTTGGCCATCATGGTGGCGGCTGCTGCGGCCTACCTTTATTCTTCAGAACGGCAACTGCGCCGCATATCGGCAAGCGGCAAACAGAAAGCTGGCGGATAGTAATGCCTGAACTTTTGCAATTGCTGCCTTTGCATGTCGATGATTTCAGTGGCAGCGACGATGCCACTGAAATTCTGGCAGAACGCAATAATTTGCTCCAACTGGTTCAGTTGCGTTGGCTTGCTGTCGGTGGCCAGTTGACAACGATTCTAGGCGTTCAGTTTGTGTTGGGTGCACAGCTCCCGCTGACTGAGATGTTGGCATTGGTCGCGGCACTCAGCCTGTTTAACCTGGCGAGTTGGCTGCGGTGCCGAACCGCTGCGGGCGAAATCGCCAATGGTGAGTTGTTCACCGGCTTGCTGGTTGATGTGGCCGTGCTCAGTGCCTTGCTTTATTACAGCGGCGGCATTGTCAATCCTTTTATCTTCTTGTATTTGCTGCAGGTGGCGGTGGGTGCTGTTCTGCTCAAACCACGCTACATCTGGGCTATGGTGCTGCTGACCAGCGGGTGCTTTGTGCTTCTGACCCTTTGGCATCGGCCCTTGATCCTGCCAGGTCTTGCGGATGTGAAGTTATCGCTGCACTATATCGGTGGGCTGGTGGTTTGCTTTGCGCTGAATGCAGCGCTGCTGGTGATCTTCATCCACCGCATCGAAGGCAACCTACGTCAGCGTGACGCCCGGTTGGCTGATTTGCGACAACGTGCGGCTGAAGCCGAGCACATTGTCCGTATGGGCTTGCTGGCCTCGGGCGCAGCACATGAGCTGGGCACCCCGCTGGCTACTTTATCGGTTATTCTGGGTGATTGGTCGCACAGCCCTCCCTTGGCCAATGATCCAGATCTGCTGGATGAAATCAAGTTGATGCAGCTGCAATTACAGCGCTGCAAGACCATCGTCAGTGGCATTTTGATGTCGGCTGGTGAGGCCCGTGGCGAGGCCTCAGTAGCGACGACGCTGCATCTTTTTCTCGATCAGCTGGTTGATGAATGGCGTAGCGCGCGCCCGACGCAGGTGCTCGACTATGAGCGTATTGGTTTGTTGGATCGGCCTATTATTTCTGATCCAGCGCTCAAGCAGATGCTCGGCAACGTGCTTGATAACGGCATTGACGCAGCGCCGCTCGCACCTTTGCGGCTGCGTGTTGCCTGCGCTAACAACTGGCTGACGTTGAGTATCCAGGATGCCGGCCCGGGTTTTAGCGCTGAAATACTGGAAAACTTCGCTAAGCCCTATTATTCTACAAAGGGCCGGCCTGGTAGTGGGTTGGGTCTTT
>JBLHZH010000103.1:0-7713 GCA_047629695.1 Rhodoferax sp. | reverse complement strand
GCCGATAGTCGCTAGCGGACAGGATGACGACGGCGTCCTGCCCACGGCGGGTGACCATTTGTGGGCCTTCACTGAGGCTAAGGTCCACCACTTCGCTGAAGCGACTTTTGGCTTCTTGTAATTGCCACGTATGCATCATTTTTTCCGACTAGTCTGTCTAGTCAGATACTATAACCGTGGAGATCAGCCCCGTCAAGTTGGCCATCAATCCAAGCGTTACCCAGCTTTACAAACCCTTATCTGCGGGTTATGTCCCCGATACACACGAGGAACACACTGGAACCCAAGCCGATGCCAAGTTGTGCGCATCAGCCATAACGAAAAGGACACCTCTATGAAATCAATTTTTAAACCTCTGTTGCTCGCGAGTTTGCTGACTACTGTCGGGTTCTCTGCTCTCGCTCAAGCGCCAACTCCGATCGCATCCGACAGCAATCCAATGGCCGCGGCCAATGAGCCGACGCATGAAGGCATGCGCCACGACCGCATGGGCAAAAGAAGCCGCGAACAAATGCAGGCCCGCATGGACAAACGCCATGCCGCTCTCAAAGCCAGCCTCAAGCTAACGGCCGCGCAGGAAGGTGCTTGGGCTACCTTCACAGCCGCCATGGCACCACCGGCCAAGCCCATAATGAATTCACGGGCTGAGCGGGCAGAAATTAGCAAGCTGCCAACTCCTGAACGCCTTGACAAAATGAAGGCGATGCACACTGAGCACATGACGATGATGACGGCCGAAATGGACAAACACGGTGACGCTACCAAAGCGTTTTATGCCACGCTCACACCAGAACAACAAAAAACATTTGATACCCACGGCCCGCGCAGTCATGGCGACAAAGACCACAAACATGGCATGCGGGACGATAAAGCGGCTGGTCAGCTGAAGTCTTAAGGCGCACGCAAAACCTCTTGTCTTTGCGCAGCGCGCAATCCAGGGGACTTGGGCTGCCGTGGCCTGCGGTCTCGCAGAGACGAAGCTGAATCACCTGGGGTTCAGCAGTTTTTCAACCCCCCCGCTGTCCAGCAGTTTAATCAGATCATCGGCACCGCCCACCAGCGTGCCTTTGACAAACACCATGGGAAAACTGGGCCAACCGGTCCACAGCTTGAGCGCATTGCGGCGGCGCCACTGGTTAAAGTAATTACCGTATTCGAGGTACTCGTAGGCCACGCCGGCGTTATCCAGCGCCCGGCGTGCCTTTTTGGGGTACGGGTTCAAACCCATGCCGACCACCACCACCGGGTGCGCGGCCACGGCGGTTTGCACCTCGCGCACTAGTGCTTCTTCATGCTTGGCAATTTTTCCCCGGATGGCCGGGTGAATCTGGGCTTCGTTGAGTATCGGGCGAGGCATAGCAATATCCTGACGGTTACGAAACCCGCATTATGCGATGCGACCAGGTTGCACTTGTTTGTCGCGGCCAGATTGAACCATGATATGAATCAAACAGCACGGCAGCGGCACGCTCCACACTAAATACAACTATGGCTTCTCTACCCTATCCGACCTCTAACGCATCTCGCGCAGACACTGTTTTGGTGGTGCACCGCATTGCTTTAAACCAACCCCTGCAATGGCTGGCACTGGCTTGGCAAGACATGCAGCGCTGTAGCTGGGTCAGCTGAGTCCATGGCTTGGTACGGGCCGGTATCGGCGCAACGATTCTGAGCGTGGTCCACCACCGTTTTTGGTTGCTGGCCAGCGCACTCTCCGATTTTTTAGTAGTGGTACCGGTGCTGGCGACCAGTCTCCATGCCCTGAGTCGTGCGCTGGCGCGTGGCGAAAAGGCAAATGCCCGCGTGTGCTTAAAACCTGGCTCAACTGGCACAACAACCACTTCAACGAATGGGGCAACGACTACTGATGTCTGGTGCAATTTGGCGCCCTGCTGGCACCGGTGCCCATCAGCATGCCGCTTGAGTTTGTGCAGTATGTGGTGCTGGCCAGTTGGCGTGCCGTGCTTTTAAACCCGCTGCCGATGGCTTTCTGGGCCGCCCTCATCATGGCGCTGACCTTGCTCGGTCTGGCCCTGGCCCTGCTGGGTCTGGTGCTAGTGATTCCCCTGCTGGGCCATGCCCGCTAGCACGCCTATGCGGCTCTGGTCGATGCCTCGATCCGGTCCGAGCGGGACGCACGCTGATGTGGGGGCTTACAGAAGCGTAGATTGCAGCCTTTGGCTTGACCTTTGGCGTGGACGCCTTCGTGCTCTAGATGCTGTTCATTATTCTGCAGCTGGCAGGGGAGTCCAAAGCCGGCAAGTTCGGCACCTTCATCATCTTTCTGGACCTGGATTTTGGCCTGCTGGGCCTTGTTGCCAAGGACATGATTCATGTGACGGATGGACATTAAGTAAGGGGCAGCACAATACTTTTGGTGCCGAGGCTGGCACTGCCGCCCGAGTGTTCCTGAAAACCCAGCTCTTTGGCCAGCTTGCGCATGCGGCTGTTGTCGTCCAGCACCGTGCCAACCAGCCGCTGCGTGCCCTGCGACCGTAAATACGCCATCATTTTTTGCAGTAACAGCCGCCCTAAACCACTGCCCTTGAGCTCCGGGCGCACGATGACGCCAAACTCGGCCTCAATGTTGTCGGGGTCTGTCGTGGCGCGCACCACGCCCAGAGTTTGCCACTGGCCGTCTGGGCCAGGGGACATCGCAACAAAAGCCATTTCGCGGGCGTAATCAATTTGCACCAGACGGGCCAGCTCACTGCGCTCCAGCGTGCGCTTGCTGTAAAAAACCCGCATACGCACATCTTCGGGGTCCAAGTGCTGCAGGAAGTCCATGTGCAAGGCCTCGTCTTCGGGTCGAATCGGGCGCAACCACAAGCGCCGACCCTGCCAGAGCAAGGTTTCCTCCAGCTGTGACGGGTAGGGCTGAATCGCAAAGTGCCGGGCACCGGCTGGGCAGTTGGCACTCAGGCGAATGCGCGCATCCAGCGCCAGCGCCCCTTCAAAATTGACAATCAGGGGGTTGATGTCGAGCTCGGCAATCTCCGGTACTTCGGCCAGCAGTTGCGATACCGCCACCAGCACGCCATGCAACGCAGCCGCATCGACCGCCGGGGTGTCGCGCCAGCCGGCCAGCAAGCGCGCCACGCGGGTACGCGACACCAGGGCCTTGGCCAGCGGCACGTTCAAGGGCGGCAAGGCGACAGCCCGGTCGGCCAGCAACTCGACCGCCGTGCCGCCCTGGCCAAACAAAATGACGGGGCCAAACACGCTGTCAATGGTGCTGCCGACAATCAGCTCCTGGGCGTGGCGCCGCTGCACCATGGCCTGCACGGTAAAGCCCTGCAGGCGGGCCCGGGGCTGCAGTTGCGTCACACGTGCCAGCATGGCCTCGGCCGCCGTGCGTACAGCCAGCTCATCCTGCAAATGCAGGGCCACACCGCCGACCTCTGATTTGTGGGAAATGTCATCCGACAAAATCTTCAAAACCACCGGAAAGCCCATCTGCCGGGCCGCCTCGGCGGCGGCCTCGGGCATGGCAGCCACGCACTGGGTCGGCACTACAGCAATGCCACAGGCCGTCAGCACCGCCTTGGCTTCGGGCTCGGTCAGCATGGTCCGACCACTCGCCAGCGCGGCCTGCACCACCCGCTTGATGGCCGCGGTGTCAGGCCGAAAATCATTGACCAGGGCGGGCGGTGCCTCGCTCAGTTCGGCCTGGTTGCGCCGGTAACGCTGCAACATGGAAAACGCCCGCACCGCCTGCTCGGGGGTGTCGTAATTGGCAATGCCGGCGTCCTGAAACTGCTGACGGGCTTGCGCCACCGCCTGGTCACCCAGCCAGCAACTCATCAAACGCGGCGGCGCCAAGGCGCTGTGTTGCGCCAGCGGCACCAGAGCGCGAGCCATCTCGGCGCTTGGCACAATGGCCGTAGGCGCGTGGATAAACAGCACGGCGCCGCTGGCCGGGTCGGCCAGCAGGATTTTTAACGCTGCTTCGTAACGCGCCACTGGGGCGTCACCAATGATGTCAACCGGGTTGGCGTGCGACCAGTTGGCAGGCAGCACGGCATCCAGCTGGCGGCGTGTCGCTTCGCTCAGAACGCTCAGGTTGACGTTGGCAAAGGCAGCGGCATCAGCGGCCATCACACCGGCACCACCGCCATTGGTCAGGATAGTCAGGCTGTCGTTACGGTTGGTGCGAAAGCGCGATAGGGTCTCGGCCGCCAAAAACAACTCTTGCAAGGTGTTGACGCGCAACATGCCAGCACGGGCCAGCGCGGCATCAAACACAATGTCCGAGCCGGCCAGCGCCCCGGTGTGCGAAGCGGCGGCCAGTTGGCCGTGCGGCGAGCGCCCGGCCTTGACCACAATCACCGGTTTGTTGCGCGCCGCGGCGCGCGCCGCCGACATGAACTTACGCGGCGACTCAATCGACTCGGCATACAGCAGGATGGCCCTGGTTTTGGGGTCGCTGGCCAGGTAGTCCAGCATGTCACCAAAGTCCACATCCGCGTGTTCGCCCAGTGACACAAAATGCGAAAACCCGATACCCTGCCCCTGTGCCCAGTCCAGCATGGCCGTGACCAAGGCACCAGACTGCGAGACAAAGGCCAACTCACCGGGCAGGGCATCAATGTGGGAAAAACTCGCATTCAGGCCCTTGTGCGGTGCCAGCAAGCCGATGCAGTTGGGCCCCAGCAGACGCAACAGGTGGCGCTGCGCGGCATCCAGCATGGCCTGCTTTTGGGATGCGTCCATGCCGGCGGTCATAACAATCGCAGCGCGCGTGCCCAGGCGGCCCAGAGCCTCAATGAGGGCGGCCACCGTGGCCGGTGGCGTGCAGATGATGGCCAGATCCGGCGTCGCAGGCAACTCGGCGGCACTCGCCACCACCGGGTGGCCCGCCAACTCCCTGTACCTGGGGTTGACGGCATACAGGGCGCCGGTGTATTGGCCCGAGCGCATGTTATGCCAGACCGTGGCACCCACGCTACCCGGTCGCAACGAAGCGCCAAAAACAGCAACCGAAGCCGGATCAAACAACGAATCAAGGTGACGAATGCTCATGGGTGAATCCCCCCCTAAGTGCCTAAAACCCTATTCTTACCCGAACGCTTGGCCAAGTACATGACCTGATCGGCCCGGCGAATGACTTGAGGTCCAGTTTCATCAACATCCAGCTGGGCCACACCGGCGCTGAATGTAATCAGAATCTTCTCACTACCCGTCATGAAGAAGCGCTTGGTCAGTTCGCGCTGCAGCGCCTCCTCCAGCCCCTTGCGGTTGAGCGCACCGGTCAGAGCGTTATGTCTTGCCAGGGCGCTGGCGCGGTCCAACTCCTGATGCAACTTGGCCAGTTCAAGCTCATTGGCTTGTGTCTTTACATGCAGACCGCGCAAGGTGTCACGGGCGGTCAGGCTGTCATGTGCCATGGTGCGGGTGGCGCCCATGACCTCTTTCAGGACCGGTGTGATCTCGCGGATGCTTTTTGCTTGCTCAATCCGGCGCGCGTTCTCTTCCAGCTTGCCATGGTAAGCACCAGTGGACTCGGTCATCTGCGACATGCGGTCAATAAAAATGGCTAACATCTGGCGGATCTCCTCCTGCGCCTACAGGGCCTGGCCTTTGACTTCGGTCTGCTTGAAGATGGTGTCTTTCAACAAAACCGAAACCTCGTCAAGCCGACGCAAGGTCTTCGGCTCCCAGCGCCGGCAGGGCGTACTCGATCAGCCGGGCAATTTGTTCAAAAAGCTCCTTCGTCAGGGTCGCGTTGCCGTCGCAGCTGCCGTTTGCGACTGATGGCCGGTCGGTGGCCAGGAGCTCAAGGCAGCCCGCGCATCGGCAGCGACTTAAGCGCGGACTGACTGAAGTCGCCATAGGCCACCAAGGCGTTTTTAACGCCCGGCCAATTCAGCTGCGCAATCACAGAGTCCAGCAAGCCGCGCTGTTTTTGTTATCCCAGGGTGCGTAGCGGCAAGGCCAGTGCAATCTCGCGCAGACGGTCTGCGGGGAACGGCAGCTCATCGGGTAGCCCCGCTACTTCACAGTAAACAGTGCGGTACTTGACCGAGTTTGACGCCAGCTCAGCAGCTTGAAGGTTTTACGCGCAGTTTCAAAAAGCGTCATCTCCGCCATGATTTTGTCTTGCTACTAATTACATGGCTCTAAAAGATTGTTGGTCAGGAGATTGGAGAGCCAGAAGTTACAAGTATTCCGCTCCCTTACTTCTCGTCTTTACGAGCGCAGCGCGGCAATTCAGAAGGTCGTGGACTGCCACGGCCTCCAGCCTCTCAGAGACGAGGAGCACCTTGGTGCTTTTCACGCTCTTCAGGGACTAATTTTATCTTGCGTACGGGTGGCAAAGTCGCCTGCATCATGGCGTTCGTGAAGCTGAGATTCCAAAGGCCCCACCATCCGGTTGACCATGCGGCCCCGCATAACGGCCGGGCGTTTGGCAATTTCGTCGGCCCAGCGCACCACATGTGTGTATTCTTGCACCTGTAAAAATTCTCCCGCGTCATATAACAATCCCTTAGCCATACCGCCGTACCACGGCCAGACCGCCATGTCGGCAATCGAATACGCCTCACCGCCGACATAAGGGCTTTCTGCCAGCCGTCTATTGAGCACGTCCATCTGCCGCTTGACTTCCATCGAGAAACGATTGATTGCGTATTCGATCTTGGTGGGTGCATAGGCGTAGAAATGACCAAAACCACCGCCCAGATACGGTGCGCTGCCCATTTGCCAGAACAACCACGACAAGCACTCAGCGCGCGCCGCCGGTTCAGTGGGTAAAAAGACACCAAATTTTTCAGCTAGGTACATCAGAATCGAGCCGGACTCAAATACCCGGACCGGCTTGGCGCCGCTGTAGTCCAGCAGCGCCGGAATTTTGGAGTTGGGATTGGCCTCAACAAACCCACTGCTAAATTGATCCCCCTTTTGGATGCGTATCAACCAGGCATCATATTCAGCGCCGAACATGCCGAGTTCAAGCAACTCTTCCAGCATGACGGTTACCTTGACCCCGTTAGGGGTGGCCAGCGAATAGAGCTGTAGCGGGTGCTTGCCGCATGGTAGGACTTGCTCATGCGTTGCGCCTGACACCGGTCGGTTGATGTTGGCAAACTGCCCCCCGTTTTCGCCGTCAAAAGTCCAGACTCTGGGTGGGGTGTAAGGGTTTGAATCAGACATAAGGTTCTTTCAGATCACTAATTTGCATTATGGGCTGGAATTCAGCGGCAGTTTGCCAACGCAAAAACCCGCCGTAAGGCGGGTTTTTCAATTAACAGCCTGCGGGCTGCTGAACTTGACAGCCCGATTTAGAGCGTGTTGTTGGGGGTTTGCACCTGAGCCGAGATCACAGCTTCGGCGCGAACTTCACTGCGTGAGCGGGTGCTGACAAAAACGGGTTTTGCTTTCAGTATATGGTCGCTAACCAGCTGCGAGTTGCCAGCCATGTTGGCAACACGCAGCTCAGCGATAACTTGCTGACGTGTCACATTGCTGGTCGTCGCCGGAGCTTGCACTGAAGCTGCGGCAATTTGATTGCCTTCACCCGCAGTTGTCAAGGTGCTGGCGAAGCTGGTGCTGGCGATCAGACCGGAGGCAAGGATAAACGCAGTAGTTGTAAATTTGGTGTTCATGTGAATCCATTCAATAGTTATAAGACATTTTTAAAATCGCACAATTAAATTGCTCTCAATTGGTCGATGTGTGAACTTTACTACCACTAACGAGAAACATAAATAGCAA
>JBLHZH010000102.1:0-7727 GCA_047629695.1 Rhodoferax sp. | reverse complement strand
ATCAAAATAACAATGTTTTTCATATAACGAAGAGAATTATGACCTTGACCCCTGCGAACCAAACAAGCGCCCCCTCCCCCTCACCCCATTTAAGTGCCAGCGAAGCCCGCATACTGGGCACGCTGATGGAAAAGGCGCGCACGGTGCCCGACAGCTACCCCTTGTCGTTGAATTCGCTGCTCATTGGCTGCAACCAGAAAACCACGCGTGACCCGCTGATGGAGTTGAACGAAGCGCAAATCGCCACCGCCCTGGACAACCTGAAAACCGCTGGTCTGGTGCGTGAAATCAGCGGCAACCGTACCACCCGTTATGAGCACAACTTTCAGCGCGGTGTCGGCGTCTATGAACAGTCAGCGGTGCTGCTGGGTCTGTTGATGCTGCGCGGCCCGCAAACCGCCGGCGAATTGCGCCTGAACGCCGAGCGTTGGTACAAATTTGCCGACATCTCATCGGTCGAAGGCTTTCTGGAAGAATTACAAGACCGTTCGCCTGAAAAAGGCGGGCCGCTGGTGGTCAAACTGGCACGGGGTGCAAGCGCACGTGAGCAGCGCTGGGCACACCTGCTGTGCGGGTCGGTGGATGCCACGCAAACCGGCGTCAACCGATCCGGCGAAAGTCTGCACGGCAACAGCGCGGAGCGCATCGACCGGCTTGAAGCCGAGGTCGCCCAGCTGCGCGAGACGATCGAAAAGCTGTGTCATGAACTGGGCGTGTCACCGGTTAGACAGATTTAATCGAACGATCGTGCTAAAAACTAGTAATACTAGGAGACCTCGTTATGGATTTAGCCTTTACCCCTGAAGAACAAACCTTTCGTGAAGAAATTCGCGCCTGGGTACATGAGAACTTGCCCCCAGATATTTCGCACAAGGTGCACAACGCCCTGCGCCTGAGCCGGGACGACATGCAGCGCTGGGCCAAAATTCTGGGTAAGAAAGGCTGGCTTGGCCACGGCTGGCCCTCCGCTTTTGGCGGCCCAGGCTGGAATGCGATCCAGAAACACCTGTTTGAAGAAGAATGTGCCCTCGCCGGTGCTCCGCGCGTCGTGCCGTTTGGCCCAGTAATGGTGGCGCCCGTCATCATGGCGTTTGGCAATACCGAACAACAGCAGCGCTTTTTGCCTGGCATTGCCAGTGGCGAAGTCTGGTGGAGCCAAGGCTACAGCGAGCCGAATTCGGGCTCGGACCTGGCCTCAGTAAAAACCCGAGCCGAACTGCAAGGCGATCACTATCTAGTGAATGGCCAGAAAACCTGGACCACACTGGGTCAGTACGGAGAATGGATTTTTTGCCTGGTGCGAACGTCAACCACCGGAAAACCTCAAGCCGGTATCAGCTTTTTGCTGATTGACATGAAATCGCCCGGCGTCACGGTGCGCCCGATTGTGCTGCTGGATGGCGAGGCCGAAGTCAACGAGGTCTTTTTTGACAACGTCAAAGTCCCGGTACAGAACCTGATCGGCGAAGAAAACAAGGGCTGGACCTATGCCAAGCACCTGCTAAGCCACGAGCGCACCAATATTGCCGACGTCAACCGTGCCAAACGTGAGCTAGAGCGCCTGAAGCGCATTGCCCAGGCCGAAGGGGTTTACGACCCAGCAACCGGTGGCTCGGCGGCCAGTCGTTTTCGTGACGAAATTGCCAAGCTTGAAGTTGATGTGGTGGCGCTGGAGATGATGGTGCTGCGTGTGCTGGCAGCCGAGAAGTCAGGTAAGCAGTCGCTCGACATTGCCGGCCTGCTCAAGATTCGTGGCAGTGAAATCCAGCAGCGCTACAGCGAGCTGATGATGCTGGCGGCCGGCCCCTACGCGCTACCTTTGATGCATGAAGCAATGGAAGCCGGCTGGCAGGGCAACGCGGTCGGAGCCGCCTACTGCGCGCCTCTGGCATCGACCTACTTCAACATGCGTAAAACCACCATCTACGGCGGCAGCAACGAAGTGCAACGCAACATCGTGGCACAAACCGTACTTAGCTGAATGGCGCTGGAAATTCCATAAATACTACCGTCGTCTCTGCGAGGCCGTAAGCCGCGACAGCCCATCAACATCTGGATTGAAGCGCTTCGCTCGCAGAGACGAAATTAAATAAGCAGGAGATTGATATGAATTTTGATTCCACGGACGACCAGGAACAACTGCGCGATGCGGTGCGCAAATGGGTGGACAAAGGCTATACCTTTGCGCGCCGGCGTGCCACAGTGCAGGCCGGCGGCTTTTCACGCGAGGCCTATAACGAACTGGCCGAATTAGGCTTGTGTGGCTTGTACATTTCCGACGCGCAGGGTGGCATGGGGATGGGCCCGGTGGAGGGCATGGTGGCCATGGAAGAACTGGGTCGCGGCATGGTGCTGGAGCCGCTGGCCCAAAGCCTGATAGCCGGTGCGCTACTGAACGGCTACGCACCCGAGGCCCTCAAGGCGGCCTGGCTGCCCAAAATTGCAAGCGGCGAAGCGCTCCTGGTACTGGCCTACCAGGAGCGGGCTGCGCGCTACCAGCTGGATGTTTGTGCGGCTACCGCCCGCACGACACCGGCCGGCTACACGCTGACAGCCGCCAAAAGTATCGTGCCGGTCGGCGATCAGGCCGATGCCTTTCTGGTACCCGCCAAGGTTGGCGAGCAACTGGCTTTGTTTCTGGTGGAGCGTAGTGCTACCGGGGTCACGACCCGGGGCTACGGTCTGCAAGATGGCAGCCGAGCGGCCGAATTGACGCTTGCTGACACGCCCGCCACCCTGATCACCCTTGACGGGATGACCGCTCTGGAACATGCGGTGGATATCGGCATTGCCGCCAGTTGTGCCGAAGCCGTCGGGGTGATGGACAAAGCACTGCTGATCACGGCTGACTACCTCAATACGCGTAAACAATTTGGCGTTGTTATCAGCAGTTTTCAGGCTTTGCGTCACCGTATGGCAGACATGAAAATGCAACTTGAACTGGCCCGTTCCATGAGCTACTATGCGTCACTCAAACTCAATGCCCCGGCCTCTGAACGACGCGCCGCCATGGCACGTGCCAAGTACCAACTGGGCAACTCCATGCGCTTTGTCGGTCAGCAGGCGGTGCAACTGCATGGCGGGATTGGTGTGACGGACGACTACATCGTCAGCCACTACTTCAAAAAGCTCACCCAACTGGAAATGACCTTTGGCGACACCCTGCACCACCTAGGAGAAGTGTCGCAGCACATGCAGGACAACGCCGGCGTTTTCGCTTAGGGAGCAAAATACTGCAAATGTACCTTCGTCTCTGCGAGGCCGCAGGCCGTGGCAATCCATAAACCCCTGGATTGCCGCGCTTCGCTCGCTAAAACAAGAATAAAAAGAGGTACTTGCTTGGACAAACGTTTCTCCTAGGCCGTACGCAGGCGGGCGTTGGTCAGGTGGCTGGCATGCAGCCAGGCGCGGCGCAGCACGGCAGGTGACCTGGCTTCTTCCGGGATCAGCAGGTAGTTTTTGGCCCGCATGGCGCGGCCCAGGCCAACCTGACTGGTCAACACGGTCATCGGAACCGACAGCAGCAAAGGCAGGCCCACAGGCAACAGCCAGATCAGTGCCCGGGCATCAATAGCCGCAATACCAAGCGCCAACAACGCGATGATGCCGCTCATTGGTGCGAGACGGGCCAGGGCATCGTGCCAAGGCACAGCCACGGCTTCACGCGGGGGTGACTTCCAATCGAGCTTGATGCCGGTAACCGAAGCGGTAACAAACAGCGAATGGGCCAGCATGCGGATGGGCGCCTGCAACACCGCAATAAAGGTCTCCAACAGCGAGCTGCGCAGCAGACTAAAGCCGCCACCAAAGGCGACCTGCTCATTTTTGATGAACACAGCAGCAATCCCCATGATACGGGGCAGGAACAGCATGCTGAGGGTCCAGGCCCAGAGTCCGAGCAGCTCGGTCGGCACCAACACCCAGTCGGTCACGACGTGCGAACCGGTCAGCCACAGGGCCGTGCCCAGAGTCAGAAAACACAGCCACAAGGGGGCTGACAAATAGGCCATGGCGCCGGTGCCAAACATGGCACGGTGCACCGAGGCGATACCGGGCTCGGCAATCAGGCGGGCATTTTGCAGATTACCCTGACACCAGCGGCGGTCACGCTGCAACTCAGCCAGCAGGTCAGGCGGTTGCTGCTCATAGCTGCCCACCAGATCAGAGGCCAGCCAGACCTGGTAGCCGGCACGGCGCATCAGCGCAGCTTCGACAAAGTCATGCGACAGAATGCCACCGGCCATGCCGCCGTTACCTTGGATGGGGGCCAGCGCGCAATGTTCCATGAAGGGGGCCATCCGTAAAATGGCGTTGTGTCCCCAGTAGTGGGACTCGCCCAGCTGCCAGAACTGCATGCCCAGCGTAAACAAACGACCAGTCATGCGTGAGGCAAACTGCTGCGCCCGGGCATGCAGGGTGTCATGCCCAATAGACTGGGTAGCGGTTTGAATGATGCCGGCCTTGGGGTTGGCTTCCATGAGCTTAACCATGGACACTAAGCAATCACCACTCATCACACTATCAGCGTCCAACACCACCATGTAACGGTAGTCACTGCCCCAGCGGCGGCAAAAGTCGGCCACGTTGCCGGCCTTGCGGTGCGTGCGGCGCTGGCGCAGACGGTAGTAAACCTCGATCGGTGGCTGTCCAGGCTGGGCCGCGAGCTGCGTACGCAAATCTTCCCAGGCGGCCCGTTCGGCCTTCTGGATGGCAGGATCGTTGCTGTCGGAGAGCACAAAGACATCAAAGGTGGCGGCATGACGGGTGCCAGCAATGGATTCGCAGGTAGCGCGCAAACCGGCAAAAACGGTACGTACATCTTCGTTGCAAATCGGCATGATGATGGCGGTGCGCGCAGTCGAATCTAGCTCGTCGTGTAAGACACTGCGCGCCGAGAGCGCATATTTATCGCCAAACAAGGTCACATAAAAGCCCATCAGTGCCGTCATGAAGCCGGTCACGACCCAGCCCGAGAGCAGGCCAAACAGTGCCATCTGGCCGTACTTGAGCAGGGCACTGTCATAGTCCGGTTGCAGACCAGCAAACAGCGTAGTGGCCAGAGCGGTGCTCAGCAGCGTCAGCGCCACCAGCACGGCACGCCGGTTTTTTGCCGCCGTTTGCCAAGGTTGGGCCACGGTGTCCTCTGGTGTCAGCGCTGGCACGTCAGTCGCGCGGCGCCTGCTTAAGCGGCATAAAATAGCGGTCCCTACGCTGTTCCAGAATCCGCGCCAGGGTCGGGCCGTCATGGAGCCACGGTTGACCGGCGGTGCGGTGACCGCGTTGGGATGACGTTCTTCACGTAACACGCTGCGCTTAGCTGCAGGTGCGAGCGGGGACGACGACGAGGGCATTGAAGCAACATTGTTTAATCTCATATTAAAACAATAGCAAATCCCGTGCCAAACCATAAAAACTAATTAAATCATTAACTTAGCGCAAATAATCGGATTATTGATCAAAGAAAGATCGAATCAGCCCTGTTTTTGTCGCTGATCAGCGACAGTCATCTTGGCGCTGAGCCTTAATCGCTTATAAATCAAGGGTTTACCCTTGTCGTCAATCAGCGACAGTGTCGCTGGAACTCGGGGTCGCATCGGTCTTGAAGTGCCCGGGCGTCAGTTCATGCTTTTGCATCAGGCGGTAAAACTCGGTCCGGTTGCGATCCGCCAAACGGGCCGCATCGGCCACATGACCGTCAGTGAGTTTGAGCAGACCGACCAGGTATTCACGCTCAAAGCGTTGCCGTGCCTCGGCCAGAGTCAGCACTTGCACACTGGGAGAACGCAACGCACGCTGAATCAGGGCCAGCGGAATCAGGGGGGTACTGGCCAGCGCGCAAACTTGCTCAACCACGTTGTAGAGCTGTCGCACATTGCCGGGCCAGGCCGCTGTGGTGAGGGACTTGAGCGCTTCAGGCGCAAAACCGCTCAGGCGCTTGTTGTACTTGTCTGCCAGCTTGACGAGGAAGTGATTGGCCAACAGCACAATGTCCTCGCGTCGCTCAGACAGCGCAGGCAGGGTCAGTGTCACCACATTCAAGCGGTAATACAGGTCGGTGCGGAACTGGTCTTCGGCCATCGCCGCCTCAAGATCACGGTGGGTCGCCGAAATAATACGCACATTAACCGGAATCGACTGACTCGACCCCAGCGGGCGCACCATCCGTTCCTGCAGCACCCGCAGCAACTTGACCTGCAGGGCCAGCGGCATGTCGCCAATTTCGTCAAGCAGCAGGGTGCCGCCTTCGGCCGCCTGAAACAGTCCCTTGCGGTTGGACGAGGCATCGGTGAAGGCGCCTTTGACGTGACCAAAAAGCTCGGACTCCAGCAGAGCCTCGGGAATAGCGCCGCAGTTGACGGCAACAAAAGGGTGGGCGGCACGCGGACTGGCCTGGTGAATAGCCCGCGCCAGCAGTTCCTTGCCGGTGCCACTGTCGCCGCGCAACAGCACACTGGCATCGGTGCGAGCCACCATCCGGGCCTCGGCCAGGGTTTCGGCCATACGGCTGGAGCGGCTGATGATTTCGCTTTGCCAGGCCGGCTCTTGGCCCGCCAATGCATCGGCCATCGGCGCGCTCAGCGACAGGGCTTCAGCAATTTTATCAAGTAAGCTTTTGCCGTCAAAGGGTTTGGTGAGGTAGGTAAAGACACCGCGTTCGGTAGCCTCCACCGCATCGGGGATAGTGCCATGTGCGGTCAGCAAAATCACTGGCAGGGAGGGATGGTGAATTCGGATCTCGTCAAACAACGCCAGCCCGTCCATGCCGGGCAGGCGGACGTCGCTCAACACCAGTTGCGGGCGCTCAATGTCGAGTTGCACCAGCGCCGCTTCAGCTGATTTAGCCACGCTGACGCGGTAGCCCGCGGCTGTGAGACGCATCGTCAGCAGACGCAGCATGTCGGCGTCATCGTCCACCACCAGCAAATGGGCGCTACGGACCTTCATGAGCCGGGGGCCCGGGCGCGACTGACGGGAGGGGCAGTCACTCCCCCCGCGGGTCGGCGGCTCAGGCTACGTTCAATTTCCTTGAGAGCATCCAGCTTCTCCTGGGTCTGGTCCAAGCGGCGCTGTAACTCACGCAGTTGCAGGTTCTGCCGGTCCAGCAGGTCCTCCACCCGCCGTTGCTCGGTAAAACGCACCGTCAACAGCCGCGCCAGCGTTTTCAGCTCGCGGGCGTCCTCCCGGGGACTGAGCAGCACACGCTGCAACAGCGCCTGGGCCCGCGCCAGGTCATAGAGCTGGCGCGTCTGGCTCAGGACCAGGGCCAGGCGCAGCTGGTCTGCGGGTACCACAGGCTCACCGAGGTGGTTCCGCTCCTGCGCCAGAGCCTCGCCCTGCAGGCTGTAGACGTAGTCGGCGTAAGCCAGCAAAGGCGTCACCCTATCGGATACGGATAGCGGCGCAGCCAGGATTGGCACGGCAGCAGTCGTGGTGGTGGCGACGGTGGCGACAGGCGCGGGAAGAGTCGTCGTGGTGTCCGCTTGCACCGGGAGGGTCGCCGGCAGGCTGCAGCCGGCAACCAGAGTCACGGCCACAGCAACCAAGCTGGCGTTGAAAAAGGGGGAGCCAAAGATCCTGAGACGGTCAAGCATGCGGTAATTCAATTCTGAAATGGGCGCCAGCGTCATCCGGCAAAAACTGCACACGGCCGCCATGGGCCGCCATGTATTCATTAACAATCGACAAACCAATGCCACTGCCGCGCAAAACTTCTACCGGCTGGCGCT
>JBLHZH010000101.1:0-7754 GCA_047629695.1 Rhodoferax sp. | reverse complement strand
GCCGTTGCTAGCAGCAGCGCGCTTGCGCGGCGAGATGTCGCAGGAGCTTGACGAGCGTTTTGCCTGGGAAATCATGCTGGGCCGTGACCGCACGGTTAATGCCTTTGCCTTGCCGGGTGGCTATTTTGGGGTGCATCTGGGACTGATTGCGATTGTCAGTAGTCGGGATGAACTGGCCTCGGTGCTGGGCCATGAGTTGAGTCACGTCACGCAACGCCATATCTCTCGTCTGATCTCGCGCCAGAGTCAACAGGCGCCGTGGATGATGGGCGCCATGATTCTGGGCGCCTTGGCGGCCAGCAAAAGTCCAGACGCCGGCAACGCCCTGATTGTCGGCGGGCAGGCGCTGTCGGCCCAGAGTCAGCTTAACTTTTCACGCGACATGGAGCGCGAGGCTGACCGCGTCGGTTTTGGCCTGATGACGCAGGCCGGCTTTGAGGCCCAGGGTTTTGTGTCGATGTTCGGCAAGCTGCAGCAGGCATCCCGTCTGAATGACAACGGGGCTTACCCCTATTTACGTAGCCACCCGCTGACCACCGAGCGCATTGCGGACATGCAATCACGCTTGGCGCTGGAGCCGGCGGCCAAGCCGGGCGCTGGGGTTCTGAGCACCGAACACGCCCTCATTGCGACCCGCGCCGGGGTTCTGTCCAACCTCGGGGTGGATGCCTTGCAGGCCATGATGACCGAGGCCGATGGCCGCCAGTTCGTGACCTTGAGCGCACCGCAGCAAGCGGCCGTTCTGTATGGCGCCGCCCTGGCCAGCAGCCGTCTGCGCGACTTTGCCAGCAGCCAGGGCTACCTGAGCCGCTTGCAGGCTGCCGTGGCACTGCAAACCGATCCAGCCGCGGCGCGCCTGGGGCGTCTGCTGGCCGCCGAGTTGGCCCTGACGGCCGGTGACCTAGCGCGCGCGACGCAGTTGCTCAAGGCCAGCCCCGGCACCGGTCGCCCCGAACTGATCATGGCGGCGCAGGTGGCTACGCAGCAGGCTGGCGCTGAATTGGAGGGGGTTGCACAGCGTTTGCAAAGTTGGGTGCTAACGCGCCCGCGCGATGCCCAAGCCTGGCAATTGCTGGCCGCAGCCTACACCGCACAGGGTCGACGCCTTGCCGCGATTCGGGCCGAAGCCGAGGCGCAGGTGGCGCTGTTGAACTACAGCGCCGCGGTGGACCGCTTCAGTGCGGCGCAGGCGCTGTTGCGTCAGGGGCCGGTGGGCACGGCTGCTGCCGACCATATCGAGGGCTCCATCATTGACACCCGCAAACGCCAGGTGGCGTTATGGCTTAAGGAGCAAACGCTGGAGCGCTGAGTCGATCACGATGCCAAACAAGGAGTAAATCAGCGAGCCGATCAAGGCGGCGCCGAAGCCGCGTACATAGAAGCCTTCCAGCACGCTGGCGGCGGCCCAAAACATCAGGGCATTGATGACAAACAAAAAAAGTCCCATGGTTATCAGGGTGACCGGCAGGGTCAGCACCACCAGCACCGGGCGCACGACCATGTTGAGCAGTCCGATGACCAGGGCGGCAATCAGGGCTGCGCTGAAGCTGGTGACCTGTACGCCGCTGTAAAGGTAGGCAACAGCCAGTAGGGCGGCTGCACTGAGCAGCCAGTTGAAGATGAGTGTCATCCTACAAGAATAGCATTCTGAACACAGTTTCGGCAGAGCCGCAATCCAGGGCCCCTCTGGTCTTTGCGAGCGTAACGCGGCAATCCAGCAGGTCATGGCACTGCTGCGGCATGCGACCTCGCAGAGACGGCCCCTTAACGCGGCTTCGGGTAGCCGCCCTCGGCCCAGGCAGTGGCACTGGCCCGGTTCAGTTTGAAGCCAGGCGACACCGGTACCTGCGCCAAGGCTTCCCCGCTCTCGTCATGGGCGCTCAGGGTGGCGCTGGGGTTATCGTCGTCGGGTTCGATATCCAGCGAGACTGTGATCCGCTGGTCGCCAGCCGTAATCGTCAGGTTCTGGTGCAGCGCGGCATGCAACTGCTGCTCTTGACGGCGCACAAATTCAGTCGCCGTTTTGATTAAAACTCGAAAAGCCGTGCCGTCCATAGGTTTCGGATTTTTTTTGTCGCGCCCCATGGTCCAGGGCCCGATTAGGGCCGGCTCGGCGGCGCCGTCACGCGTCATCGCCACAGCCCAGCCATCGTCGTCTTCGTTTTTCAGGACGCGTGCGGTCCAGCCGTCTCCACACCAGAGGCGGGGTTGCTGGATTTTGTGGTCAGGGTCGAGGTCAGGGGAGTCGGTCACAGCTCAGATTTTAGCCTCGGCCACTTACGCGGCCGCAGCGGTCCTGGCCTTGTTGTTGCGCCACCAGCCAATCGCCAGCACGCCGCTCACGGCCACCATATAGGTACCCCAGCGGGCTGCGGTTTGCGCCATCTCGGTCGGCTCGCCGGCGGTGCCGAACACGGGCGACAGCAGGGACTCGCTGACAACCATCTTGGCGGCCGTAAAGGCCAGCACGCCCGCGCCGATCTGGATGATGGCCGGAAAGCGCTCCACCAGTTTCAGCACCATGGTGCTGCCAAACACCACAATCGGCACGCTGATCAGTAGGCCGATGATGACCAGGTCAAAGGCGCCGTGGGCGGCACCGGCCACCCCCAGTACATTGTCCACGCCCATCAGCGCGTCGGCCACTATGATGGTTTTCATGGCGCCCCAAAAAGTGCTGACGACCGGTCCGTCGTGCTCGCCGCTCCCCTGGTCGGCCAGTAACTGGTAAGCAATCCAGACCAGCCCCAGGCCACCCACCAGCATCAGACCTGGAATCTTGAGCAGCCAGACCACGCCGACGGTCATCACTGACCGCACCGCGATAGCACCCACGGTGCCCCACATGATGGCTTTGCGCTTGAGATGCGGCGGCAGGTTACGAGCGGCCAGGGCGATGACGATGGCGTTGTCGCCGGCCAGCACCAGGTCGATCAGGATGATGGCCATGAGGGCAGACCACCAGGCGGTTGAGAATAACTCCATTGAAAAACCTTGGTATTGAGTGTTTGTAGAGACTGGCTGCGCGCTGCACAAGGGCAGGCTTGGACCCAGCTTCGCACATGACACAACAAGTGCATGGCGAAGGTCTTGCTCGATGGTGTCTGGTGTGCGTTGGCACGGAATCAGCACCATCGGGTGAACCGGGAGGGCATTTCTGTCCGCCGTATTGACGACTCACCAACAGGGAGCTACTCCCTTCCGGAGGTGGATTAAACCATTGAATTCCAAGCCCCCTTGATTTGAGGGTTAATGATCGGGTTGGGCTAAGATTCGATCCCCATGACAGGCATCTTCATTACCGACATCGAGTCGGCCCTCAACTACTGGCGCGCTAAAAAACCCTCTCTTGACGGTTTTTCGCTGGCGTCTGAAACCCGCGCACTGGCCGAGGTCTATGCCCTGATGGTCTACCATCATGAGGCGCAGGCTGATGAATTTTCGATGCCGGCCAAGGCCATGGCGGCCTGGCTGGGCTGGTACGACAGCACACCCGACACCCCCTGCATTGCGATTTGCTCTACCAGCCAGGGCGATGAAACCTGCAAAGGTTGCGGCCGCAGTTTTGCCGAGGTGCAGCACTGGCTGGCCATGCGTCCAGTAGAAAAGCGCCAGACCTGGCAGCGCATCACGATGGACGGTAGCGCCTGGCGCTTTAACCGCTACGCCGAGCGGGCGGCCGAGAAGCGCTGAGCTTGACCGCGCGTACCTCGCCATTTTCAACAAGGCTGGCCAGACTACCGCTCCGATAATTTACACGGACTCAAAAGCGTAGCTCGCAACAAGCTCTGGTGTGCGTCAAAACGGCCATCTTTCATTGCCGCTTGCGGGTCGCAGGCGGACTGGTGGTGGTGTCGCCGGTTACTGAAAAATCAATAGTTGGGCAGTTCGTCCTCAATGGCGCGCACCAGTTGCAGCAGCCTGGGTCGTACTTCGTTCAGTAGATAGTCGGGCGAGAGGTTGTAGGAAGGACCGCCCACGTTGACCGCCATCATGGGCAGCCCGTTGCCAGGGTCAAATGCGCGCGCTATACCGTTGACCTCTTTGTTCCAGTCGCCAAACGAAGTCGTGACTCCCAACGTTTGGTAGTCTTCCAGCGCCTTGTCCACCCCGGCTTTGACCTTGGCCCAAGCGAGGTGGTCGAGTTCGCGAACTTGTGCCAGCGCTTCAAGCCGTTGCACTTCGGGCACGGCGGCTAGCCAGGCGCGGCCTATAGCCGAAGCGGCGAGCGGCATGCGGGAGCCGACGTCCAGTGTGAGCGTGAGGGCGGCGCTGCTGCGGCAGTTTTCCACGTAGATCATGGAAAGTTTGTCCCGCATACCTAGCGACACCGACGCCCCCGATATCTCGGCCAGTTCCTGCATCATCGGGCGCGCAATCTTACGTACATCAAGCTTGTTGAGTAGCGCGCTGCCCAGCGCCAGGCATGCGGTGCCGAGCCGGTAGCGACCGCTTTCCTGCACATGGATCAGGTAGCCCAGTTTGGTCAGCGTCATGGTCAGGCGCGACACGGTGGATTTGGGCAGTTTGCAGCGCAGCGCCAGTTCCTGGTTGCTCAAGGTGGTCTCGCCGTGGCGAAAGCAGGTCAGCACCTCCAGCCCCCGTGCCAGGGCCGTCACAAAATGCCGGTCTTCCTTGGGCTTGCGGGGTGGTTTGAGCGGCGCAGCCCCTGCTTGGTCTGCTTCGGATGCCACCCCGCTTTGATTGGTTTTTTTTGTGTTCAAAATGGAACTCCGTTCTGCAAATGATGCCTTGAACTTTAGCCGTATTCCAGCCCGTTAGACCGGGACTGACAATGGGGTAAACCACTAGAGCCTGCCCGTTCAGAGAAAAGTGGTGGTTGACGGTTTGAACACCAACTCGGGCACCGTCACAAACAAATCTGCCTCCCGTCCCTGGTCGGCCATCGAGAAGATAGGGACTTCGGCACTTGGGTAGGAAATCCAAATTTTTTACCGTGTTCGAAGCCTGGCTACAAAACGATACTGCAGCTTATGCGCTTGAATGGCCTATTCGCTTTATCGGCTTATGGTTTTGCAGGGCCGCACAAGATACCTGGAATCCGCTCGTTAAAAGAGGGTGAATGTGCGGCCCCAAAACATACAAAAAAATTGTATGTAGTTGAATGGTCACGCTGAACGCCTAGTGTGCTGTCGCCAAGGAGTCAGGGTGAGGGTTAACCCGTTGATCTGAATTCCACTGTGCAGTTTATAGTTTCTAAAGCAGTAATTCTGCTGAATGGAATACAGGTTCTTCTGGCAACCCTTTGTGAGGCGCATCCACAGTGGATATTTTTCTTCAACAGTTGCTCAACGGCTTGACGCTGGGTGGCATCTACAGTTTGGTGGCACTGGGTTTGACCCTGGTTTACGGCATCCTGCACGTGCCCAATTTCGCCCACGGTGCGTTCTACATGGTGGGTGCTTTTGTGGCGCTTAAGCTCATGACCGGCTGGGCGGTGAACTACTGGATCGCCATGATCGGGGCCGCCGGCGTGGTGGCCGTGATTGGTGCGCTGTCCGAGCGCCTGGTCTTCCACCCGCTGCGTAACCATCCGGGCCTTCATCCCATGATCGCCGCCATTGGCCTGCTGCTGTTTCTGGAAGCGGGTGCCCAAGCCCTGTGGGGTGCCGATTTCCTGCGCATGCCCACACCGTTCAGCGGCATTGTGGAAATCGCTGGGGTCACGGCGCCCGTGCAGCGCCTGATGATCATTGCCGGGGCCTTCACGTTGATGGCCGTTCTGCAAATCTTCCTCACCCGCACGGTGGCCGGATCGACCATCGTTGCCATGGCGCAAAACCGCGACGGCGCCTCCCTGGTCGGCATCGATGCGAACCGCGTCGCCATGCTCACCTTCGGTATCTCTGGCGCCCTGGCTGCGGTGGCCGCCACGCTCTACGCTCCGATTAATCTGGTGTACCCGGCCATGGGTCATCTGGTGATCACCAAGGCTTTCGTGATCATCATTCTGGGCGGCATGGGTAGCGTGCCCGGCGCTATCGTTGGCGGTTTGATCATCGGTTTTGCTGAATCGTTCGGCGCCTATTACATCTCTACCGACTACAAGGACATCATCTCCTTTGTCTTGCTGGTGGTGATCCTATCGCTGCGGCCCCAAGGCCTTTTCACCAACGGAGCGCGCTGAGACCATGATGAAATTACTCGAAGGCAAATGGGGTTGGGGGCTGCTGCTGGTCGCCGGCCTGCTCTTTCCCTTTATGGTGGGCAACGATTACCACCTGACGGTGATGTCCACCGCCTATATCTTTGCCATCGCCACCCTGGGCCTGAATCTGATCACCGGCTACACCGGTCAGTTCAACTTGGCTCACGCGGGCTTCATGGCGGTGGGCGCCTATACGCTGGGCATCCTAACCGTGGATTATGAGGTTTCGTTTTGGTTGGCGTTCGTGCTTGCCGGCGTGGTCACTGTTCTCGTCGGCTTACCGCTGGGCTGGGTGTCGCTGCGCCTGCGTGGTCACTACTTCTCGATCTTCACCCTGTGCGTGGGCACCATCATGTTTTTGGTGATTGAAAAGTGGGAAAGCCTGACCCACGGCACCGTAGGCATCATGGGCATCCCCGCGCCAACGGCGATCGGCCCGCTGACTTTTGACACCCCGCGCTCGATCTACTACCTCGTTTTTTTCTTCCTGGTGTTGGGTGTGTGGGTGATGCGCCGCATCGTTGATTCGCTGATGGGCCGCACTTTTATGGCTATTCGCAATGGCGATGAGTTGGCCCAGGCGCTGGGCGTCAACCTGATGCGAAATAAGCTCATTGCTTTCTTGTTGTCCGTGCTTTACGCCGGCTTGGCAGGGGCTTTGTATGCAGGCTTTGTGCGCTTTCTCGGCCCCGATCTGGCGGGCGTCGCCCACGCGTTCGACATGACCATGTACATGGTCATCGGTGGCCTGGGCACGGTATTAGGGCCGCTGTTGGGCGCGCTGATGGTGCCGTGGTTGACCCAGTACCTGCAGTCCCTGCAAGAGTATCGTTTTCTGATCTTTGGACCGGTGCTCATCTTTCTGGTGATCTTCGTGCCCAACGGCATCGTCGGCACCTGGGTGGCGCGGCGCGCCCGCCAGGCCTCTGATGCCGCGCTGGTCAAGCAAGAGCCCGCCAAGAGCGACGCAGCTAAGAAGGAGTCCGCCCGTGCTTGAGATCGAACACCTCACGAAACGCTTTGGTGGCAACACCGCGGTCAACAGCGTCAGCACCAGCATCGAGAAGGGCAAGATCAACGCCATCATCGGTCCCAACGGCGCTGGCAAAACAACTTTTTTCAACCTCATTAGCGGGGTGCATAAACCCAGCGAAGGCACGATCACTTTTGAGGGGCGCGACATCACCACGTTGCGCACCGACGAGGTGGCGCGCCTGGGCATCGCCCGCACCTTTCAATCCACCACGCTGTTCGACACGGCCTCGGTACTCGACAACCTGATCGTTGGTCACCGCTTGCGCACGCGATCGGGCCTGCTGGATGTGATCTTCGGCTCGGCCCGCCTGAAAGAAGAAGAGCGCGTGTGTCGCGAGAAGGCGCGCGAGGCGCTCGACTTTGTGGGCCTGGCGCACCTGGAGATGCGCGTGGCTGGTGATATCACGCAAGAAGAACGCAAGCGCGTGGCCTTTGCGCTGGCGCTGGCCACGGCGCCCAAGCTGCTGCTGCTCGACGAACCCGCCGGCGGGGTGAATCCCGACGAAACGCTGGGCCTGGCCGAGCTGATCAAAAAGATGGTCAAGCACGG
>JBLHZH010000100.1:0-7777 GCA_047629695.1 Rhodoferax sp. | reverse complement strand
AATTGCTTATAATTTAAAATGGCCAATCGGGTCGCGGATAGCTTTAACACTGAGGTTTACCCTTCGGGAAATCGTATGCCGCGCAATGTCGACTGGTTGCAAAGGAGGTATGCACGAAATCGTGCATAAGTATCGCTTCAAAATTTTCTGGAAGCACATGCTCGCATTTATTGTCAGGCGCCTTGCGCAAGCTGTTTTGGTCATGGTCACCGTGGCCTTCATCGCCTTCATGCTGTTCCAGTATGTTGGCGACCCGGTGGTGTTTTTGTTGGGCCAAGACGCCACGCCCGCACAAATGCGTCAGTTGCGCTCTGACCTGGGCCTAGATCAACCGTTTTTTGTCCAGTTTGGTCATTTCCTGGTTAACGCGATGCAAGGTGAGTTTGGTCTGAGCCTGAGACAGGGCGCTAAGGTGTCGCGTTTGATCTCTGAGCGCTTCCCCGCTACGCTGGAGTTGGCGCTGGTCGCGGCGCTGTTGGCCTTGTTTCTGGGTATTCCCATGGGCGTTTATGCGGCCTTGCGTCGGGGCACTTTTGCCAGCCAGTTGGTGATGACGGTCTCGCTGCTGGGGGTGTCGCTGCCGACCTTTTTGATCGGCATCTTGCTGATCTTGATCTTTTCGGTCAACCTGGGCTGGTTTCCCAGTTTTGGTCGGGGTGAGGTGGTGCAAATTGGCTGGTGGAGTAGCGGGCTGCTGACGCTCAATGGCTGGCACCATATCATCCTGCCCGCGGTCACGTTGGCGATCTTTCAACTCACTCTCATCATGCGTCTGGTGCGCGCGGAGATGCTGGAAGTGCTGCGCACGGACTACATCAAGTTTGCTCGGGCCCGTGGTCTCACCGACCGTGCAGTGTACTTTGGGCACGCGCTCAAAAATACGCTGGTACCGGTTCTGACCATTACCGGCCTGCAGCTCGGTGGCCTGATTGCCTTTGCCATCATTACCGAGTCCGTGTTTCAGTGGCCGGGCATGGGCCTGCTATTCATTCAGGCCGTGACCTTTGCCGATATCCCGGTGATGGCGGCTTACCTATGCTTGATTGCGCTTATTTTTGTCGTCATCAACCTAGTGGTGGATCTGCTTTATTTCGTCGTTGACCCGCGTCTGCGCATGGAAAAAGCGGGTGCACATTGAATGGCCTGTTCGCACGGGCCATTGCCCTCAAGTTTTAACAAGGAACCCCTCATGACTTTTAAAAAATACCTGACACCGGTTTTGGTGGCTTCCGCACTGGCGTTGATGAGTACGACGGGCCAAGCACAGACCGTGCGTATTGGCAATCAGGGCGATGCCTTGTCGATGGACCCGCACTCATTGAGCGAGTTCGTGCAGCTGAGCGTGACCAGCAATATCTATGAGCCGCTGGTCGGCCGCAACAAAACATTGGGCTTGGCGCCGGCACTGGCCGTCAGCTGGCAACAAACTTCGCCCAAGGTGTGGCGTTTTGAGTTGCGCCGGGATGTCAAGTTCCACGATGGCACGCCCTTTACGGCCGATGATGTGGTGTTCTCGCTGACCCGTGCCGGCAGTGAAGGCTCGGACATGAAAAGTTATGTCAACGACATCAAGGAGATCCGCAAGGTTAGCGATTATGTAGTCGAGATTGAGACCTTCGCCCCCTTTCCGATCTTGCCGGATGCGCTCTCGGTGGTCTACATCATGAGCAAGAAGTGGGCGCAGGATAACCAGGCCACGACACCGGTCGACCGGCGCAAGGGCATTGAGAATGCGGCCTCATTTCGTGCCAACGGAACCGGCCCATTCCGGCTGCGTGAGCGTCAGCCTAACATTAAGACCACCTTTGTGCGCAATGGCAGCTACTGGGGCAAGATCGAAGGCAACGTGGTCAATGTCGAGTTCACCCCGATTGGCAATGACGCCACCCGTGTCGCGGCCTTGCTCAGCGGGCAGGTTGACGTGATTGATCCGGTGCCGCTGCAAGATATTGCACGCATTACCGCCAACGGCAAGACCCGGGTGATGCAGGGTCCGGAGTTACGTACCGTTTTCCTGGGCATGGATCAAAAGCGCGACGAACTTTTGTACTCCAACGTGAAAGGCAAGAACCCCTTCAAGGACATACGTGTTCGCCAGGCCTTTTACCAGGCGATTGATATTAACGGTATTGAGCGCGTTGTGATGCGGGGTGCGGCGACCCCTGCAGCCCTCATGGTCGGTCCGGGCATCAACGGTTTTGACGCCTCCATTAACGTTCGTTTGCCGTACGACACCGACGCGGCCAAGAAGCTGCTGACCGAGGCTGGCTACCCCAATGGTTTTGAGGTGGGCATGAACTGCCCCAACGACCGCTATGTGAATGACAGCAAAATTTGTCAAGCGGTCGCCGCAAGCCTGTCGCGTATTGGGGTGAAGATCAACTTGCAGGTTGAAACCAAGGGTACTTACTTTCCTAAAATTCTGCGTCGTGACACTAGCTTCTACCTGCTGGGCTGGACGGCGGTGACCTACGACGCCCATAACGCGATGAATGCCTTGATGCGCTGTGTTGATGAAAAAGGGTCTGGCCAGTTCAACCTGGGGGCTTATTGCAACCCCAAGGTGGATGTACTGATTGCCAAGATTCAATCCGAGATCGACAAGCCCAAGCGCGATGCCATGATCAAGGAAGCCCTCAAATTGCACGCCGATGACATTGGTCACCTGCCACTGCACCAGCAGGCGCTGGCATGGGGCGTTGCCAACAATGTGGAGCTGATCCAACTGGCAGATAACTACATGCCCTTTCGCTATATATCCGTCAAGTAAGCGCTGCTGCGCCGCCTAATGCCAACTCTGGATATTCCCTTGAAATCAACCCTTGCACGTTGGCTTGACAGTGATGTCGGTTACAGCTTCCGCACATCACCCACGGCCATTCTGGCCGCCGTGATTGCATTTGTCTGTGTCTTCTGCGCCGTCTTTGCGCCCTGGGTGGCGCCGCACAATCCGTTTGACCTGAGTACGCTGGAACTCAGTAACGCGCGCTTGCCGCCAGCCTGGAGTCCGCAGGGGATTAGCACTTTTCTGCTGGGGACCGATGACCAGGGGCGCGATATTTTGTCTGCCGTTATGTATGGTGCGCGAATTTCGCTCGCCGTCGGCCTGGCATCGGTCGCTATTTCTGTGGTGTTTGGCGTGGCCATGGGGCTCATGGCGGGTTTTCTGGGGGGCTGGTTTGATGAGGTGCTGATGCGCGTTTGCGATGTGATGCTGTCTTTTCCGGCCATTCTGGTAGCGCTGTTGATTGCCGGCGTGGGCCGTGCCCTGTTTCCCAATGCCCATGAATCACTGGCTTTTGGCGTGCTCATTATCTCGATCTCCCTGACCGGCTGGGTCCAGTACGCTCGCACGGTGCGCGGCTCCACGCTGGTGGAGCGCAATAAGGAGTACGTGCAGGCGGCGCGCGTGACGGGCGTGACGGCACTGCGCATCATGCGCAAACATGTACTGCCCAATGTCATGGGCCCGGTTATGGTGTTGGCCACGATCCAGGTGGCGACCTCCATCATCACGGAAGCCACGCTGAGTTTTCTGGGTGTCGGCGCACCGCCAACCTCACCCTCGTTGGGCACCTTGATTCGCGTCGGCAATGACTACCTGTTTTCGGGTGAGTGGTGGATCACTGTTTTCCCCGGCCTGATGCTGGTGCTGATTGCTCTCAGTGTCAATTTGCTGGGGGACTGGTTGCGTGATGCACTCAACCCCCGTCTGCGTTAAAACTAACCCCTCCAACATGTCTCTTTTACAAGTTAAGAATCTGGTTGTCGAATTTCCGGGCCGGCGTGGCATCCTGCGTGCCCTAGACGATGTGTCTTTTGACATTGCCCCCGGTGAAATCCTGGGCGTGGTGGGTGAGTCCGGCGCCGGCAAGTCGCTGACCGGTGCGGCCATCATTGGACTGCTTGAGTCGCCGGGCCGCGTGGCCAGCGGAGAAATCCTGCTGGCCGGCCAGCGTATCGATAATTTGCCGCACGAGGAAATGCGCAAAATACGCGGTCGCCACATTGGTGCGATTTTTCAGGACCCGCTGACCTCGTTGAATCCGCTGTATTCGGTCGGCCGGCAACTGATTGAGACCATCACGACCCACCTGCCCATGAACGCGTCGCAGGCCCGCCAACGTGCCATCGAGTTGCTCCAAGACACCGGAATTCCTGCGGCTGAGCAGCGTATCGACCACTACCCACACCAGTTCAGCGGCGGCATGCGCCAGCGGGTGGTGATTGCACTGGCGCTGGCGGCTGAACCTCAACTGATTGTGGCGGACGAGCCGACCACCGCGCTGGATGTGTCTATTCAGGCGCAAATCATCACCCTGCTCAAATCAATCTGCAAAGTGCGGGGTGCAGCGGTCATGCTGATTACCCACGACATGGGCGTGATTGCTGAGACCTGCGACCGGGTCGCCGTGATGTATGCCGGACGTGTGGCCGAGATTGGTCCGGTGCATGCGGTGATCAACCACCCGTCGCATCCCTATACTGCAGGCCTGATGGCCTGCATACCCGATATGACGCAGGACCGGGAGCACCTGCACCAGATTGACGGCGCCATGCCCCGCCTGAATGCGATTCCTCGCGGTTGTGCCTTTAATCCGCGTTGCACGCAGGCTTTCTCTGATTGCCGGCAGACGCGTCCCAACCTGATGCGCGCAGGTGCGACGCAAGCGGCTTGCTGGTTGCATCAAAATGAAAGCAAGTCAATATGAGCCAGGACCTTACTCCCCCGTTGGTGCGGGCGATCGACCTGGCCAAAACCTTTGACGTGTCGGCCCCCTGGTTGAACCGTGTGCTGGAGCGCAAGCCCCGCCAGTTGCTGCGTGCCGTTGATGGCGTCAGCTTTGATATTCAGCGCGGCAAGACGCTGGCGCTGGTGGGTGAGTCCGGCTGTGGCAAGAGTACCGTGGCGCGTTTGCTGGTCGGCCTCTATGAAGCCACGCGTGGCGGTTTTGAGTTTGACGGGCAGGATGCCCATGCCACCTTTAAAACGCCGGCCGGACGCCAGCTGCGCCGCCGCATTCAAATGATCTTTCAGGACCCTTATGCCAGCCTGAACCCCCGCTGGACAGTCGAAAATATCATTGCTGAGCCGCTGCTGGAGCATGAGATCCTTACTGAGCCTGACGCGCTAAAGCAGCGGGTGGGGGAGTTGCTGGAATCAGTGGGCTTGTCCGCGTTGGACAAGGTCAAGTTTCCGCACCAGTTCTCGGGTGGGCAGCGGCAACGCATCTCGATTGCCCGCGCCCTGGCAACCGAGCCCGAATTTCTGGTGTGCGACGAGCCAACCTCGGCCCTGGATGTCAGCGTGCAGGCGCAGGTGCTCAACATCATGAAAGACCTGCAGCGCAAGCAAGGACTGACCTATCTGTTCATCAGCCATAACCTTGCGGTGGTGCGCCATGTCAGCGACCAGGTGGGGGTGATGTACCTGGGGCGTCTGGTCGAACTGGCCGACAAGCACACCTTGTTTGATAGCCCACGTCACCCCTATACGCGTATGCTGCTGGAGGCGATTCCCAAAATGCACGATACCGGTCGGGCGCGGGTACCGGTGTCAGGCGAAGTGCCCAACCCCCTGAATCCGCCGACCGGTTGTGCTTTTCACCCGCGTTGTCCGTTTGCCAATGCGCGCTGCAAGAGCGAAAAGCCGCAGATGCAG
Source organism: Rhodoferax sp. (assembly GCA_047629695.1). Classification (GTDB taxonomy): domain Bacteria; phylum Pseudomonadota; class Gammaproteobacteria; order Burkholderiales; family Burkholderiaceae_C; genus Rhodoferax. The sequence goes on along the minus strand of JBLHZH010000100.1, from coordinate 2,115 downwards.
CGTCTGAATCAGGTTCTGGTGGCGTGCCACGCGGTCGAAGAAAACCGGATGTGATTCACGGGACCCAGCCGAGCCTCTTTCCTATTTTTTAAAAGGATATTTCCATGAAAATTATTGACTCATTTCTTGGCAATGCCGCTGGTATTGCTGCTGTTCGCCGGGATATCCACGCCCATCCCGAGTTGTGCTTCAAGGAGGTCCGAACCGCCGAGGTGGTTGCGCAAAAATTGACGGAATGGGGTATTCCGATGCACCGGGGCATGGGTACAACTGGCGTTGTCGGTATTGTGCACGGGCGCGACGGCGGGGCCTGCGGACGCGGGATCGGACTGCGTGCCGACATGGATGCGCTGCCGATGCAGGAATTCAATACCTTCGCCCATGCCAGCCAGCACGCCGGCAAGATGCATTCCTGTGGCCATGACGGCCACACCGCCATGCTATTGGCGGCGGCCCAGCATTTGGCTAAAAACCGGGACTTTGATGGCACGATTTACCTGATTTTCCAGCCGGCCGAGGAGGGCGGAGGGGGGGCGCGCGAAATGATCAAGGACGGCTTGTTCGAGCTGTTCCCTATGGAGGCGGTTTTTGGCATGCACAACTGGCCCGGTGGCGCCGTAGGCACCTTCGCGGTCAGCGCCGGGCCGGTGATGGCCTCCAGTAACGAATTCAAAATCGTCATCCGTGGCAAGGGCAGCCATGCCGCCATGCCGCACAACGGCATTGACCCGGTGCTGGTAGCTTGTCAGATGGTGCAGGGGTTTCAGACCATCATCAGCCGCAATAAAAAGCCGGTGGACGCCGGCGTTATTTCTGTCACCATGATTCATGCTGGTGAGGCCACCAATGTGGTGCCGGATTCCTGCGAACTGCAGGGCACGGTGCGCACCTTTAGTTTCGAGGTGCTGGACCTGATTGAAAAACGCATGAAAGCGGTCGCCGAACACACCTGTGCGGCTTTTGATGCGCAATGTGAGTTCGCCTTTGTGCGCAACTACCCGCCGACCATCAATTCGGTGGCTGAAGCTGAATTTGCGCGCCAAGTGATGGCTGATATTGTGGGTGCCGACAACGTCATGCCGCAGGAACCCACCATGGGGGCCGAAGATTTTTCCTATATGCTGCAGGCCAAACCCGGTGCGTATTGCTTTATTTCGAACGGCGAGGGTGCGCACCGTGAGATCGGCCATGGCGGCGGCCCCTGCACGCTGCACAACCCGAGCTATGATTTCAATGACGACCTGATTCCGCTGGGCGGCACCTACTGGGTGCAGCTGGCCAGCCGCTGGCTGAACGCGCCGGTCCGTGCATCGACCTGAATTTTTAGAGGAAAACCCATGGATTTACACGCTGCATTCTCCACTGACTACGCCTCGGCTCGCGCCAAGTTCCTGACCGCCTCGGCTGCTGCCGGCATGGCTGTGCAGTCGTATATTCACCCCCTGACCGGCCTCAATGGAGAAACCCTGGCGATGGATGTGGCGCTCGATGGGGCGTTTGACGCCGAGCGACTTTTTATTGTCAGCAGCGCCTGCCATGGCGTGGAGGGTTACTGTGGATCAGGGGTTCAGGTCCATGCCGCGCAGGATGCCGAATGGCTTGCCCAGGCCCGCGCCGCTGGTGTGGCGGTGCTCTACATCCACGGCCTCAACCCCTACGGGTTTTCATACAAACGGCGGGCTACTCACGAAAACGTCGATGTGAACCGTAACTTTCAGGACTTCAGCCAAGCGCTGCCCGTCAATGCGGCGTATCGCGATCTTCACCACCTGTTGCTGCCTGCCCAGTGGCCGCCTACCGCTGAAAATCAGGCCGCGTTAGCTGCCTACATCGACTTGAACGGTGTAGATAACTACCAGTCTGTCGTGACGCAGGGACAGTACGAATTTTCAGATGGCATGTTTTTTGGTGGCAAAGAAGCGACTTGGAGTAACCGGACCTTGCGCGAGGTGTTGCAAACCTATGGCCAGCGTGCCCGCAAGATCGCCTGGATGGACCTGCACACCGGACTCGGCCCCAGTGGCGTGGGGGAGCGTATTTTTGCCTGCCAGGATGACGCCCAGGCCCTGCAGCGTGCGCGGTCGTGGTGGGATGGCGAGGGCAAGACACCGGTCA
>JBLHZH010000099.1:0-7804 GCA_047629695.1 Rhodoferax sp. | reverse complement strand
TGTTCGCTACCACGGTGCCAGGTCCGAGTCTGGATTTAAGCTCCAGTGAGACCCGTTGACCCAGCACATCGGTGGCAAAGGGGACGAATGTGTCACTAGGTTCCCGCGGCAAAATGCGCACGCCTTCCTGATCGGTCATGGTTTTAATTAGGGAGACGCGGGCAATCGAGTCGGCGTGAATCAGTGCCGCCCGGCTCAAATTAACTAGCGAGGCAATCTGTTGCGCAGTCTGAATCGCCCGTGGTTCAAATTCCAGCGCGCGCAGTGTTTGCAGCCAGGCCAGAATGCTGCCAATCAGCAGCAAGGCGACCAGAAAAAAGGTACGCCAAAATAGGTTCAGACCTAGAGGTACCTGCATCTTGCGTGATGCCGATATGGTTTTAGTAGCACGTTTCAACCTGCACCATCGGGGACAAAGACATAACCCACACCCCAGACCGTCTGGATGAAACGAGGGGTCGTGGCATCAAGTTCAACCAGTTTTCGTAAACGTGAGACCTGAACATCTAGGCTGCGGTCAAATGGTTCAAACTCGCGACCCCGTGCCAACTGCGCCAGTTTTTCGCGCGACAGCGGTTGCCGAGGGTGCCGGACGAGGGCCTTGAGCATGGCGAATTCGCCAGTGGTCAGTGGCAGGTCTTCGTTGTCTTTGCGCAGGGTTCGTGCCCCCAGGTCAAAGGTGAACGGTCCGAAGTCAACCACTTCGTTGTCGCTGGATGGCGAGCCGGGTGCTTCAAGCACCGGACGGCGGCGCAACACGGCGTGGATGCGCGCCAGCAGTTCACGCGGGTTGAAGGGCTTGCTCAGGTAGTCGTCCGCGCCCACTTCTAGGCCGACGATGCGGTCAACATCCTCGCCCTTGGCGGTCAGCATGATGATGGGGGTACGGTCGTTGGCGGCGCGCAGACGCCGGCATATTGACAGGCCATCTTCACCGGGCATCATCAGGTCAAGAACAATCAGGTCAACGGCCTCACGCAACAATAGACGGGTCAGGGATTTACCGTCCTCTGCTTGGACGACATCAAACCCCTCCTGTGTCAGGTAACGCCGCAACAGGTCGCGGATTCGAGCGTCGTCATCGACGACCATGATTTTGTCATTTCTGCTGGGGGCTTGGCTCATATGTAAACATCACTCAATATGTAACAACAGCCATTTTGCAGGTTTGGCACGTCCCTTTTAAGGAAACTCCCAAAAGCTTGACATACTGTTACAACTGTTGCTACAAGGCCTATTTAAAGCAAGGTCATAAAACCGTGATTTTCTGATTAAGCGTTAAGGTCACGTTATGCGAGTTTTATTTATTTTTTTGCTGACTACTTTTGTGGCTATCGGCGTACTTGCCAAGCCGCCCGCCGACCTTAGTGTGCCATCTTCGTCATCGACGTCCGAGTTACGCCGCAGCGAGTTGCGTGCCGCCCTGAAATCATCGCTTGGCGCCAATGGCATGCGCAAGGAGCAGGCGGTAGACAAGTCGCCCGACAAGCGACATTTGACGCCGCAGGAGCGGGCTGACCTGCGTCAGCAATTGCGCCAGCACCTTATGGTTGTCGGTCCTGACCTACCCTGATACGGCGTCAGGAAAGGGCATATTGCCATTTTTTTTAGGATAAATTTTGAATCAAGCTACCAAGATACTCGCCTTCTGCTTTATTTTGACGGCTGCAAGTGCTGTATTTGCGCAACAAAATTTATCTTCAGTACCGCAAAACGTCATTCAACTTAGCGCCAATGGGGTCGTGGAAGTGCCGCAGGACTTGCTGTCTATCAGCATGAGCACGACCCGGGACGGTCCCGAGGCCAACAGCGTTCAAACGGCTCTCAAGTCTGCTGTAGATGCGGCGCTGACCGAGGCCAAAAAATCCACGCAGTCTGGTCAGCTGGAGGTGCGGACGGGCAACTTCAGTCTCTACCCACGCTATGACCGGGACGGCAAGTCGATCGGTTGGCAAGGCCGGGCCGAACTCGTTCTTGAGGGGCGTGACTTCATCCGCATAACCAGCACGGCGGGAAGAATAAAGACCCTGACGCTGGCCAATGTCAGTTTTGGCCTGAGTCGCGAACAGCAATCCCGTGTTGAAACCGAGGCGCAGAGTCTGGCCATCGAAGGCTTCAAAGCCCGAGCCAGTGAGATCGCCCAAGCCTTTGGTTTTACCAGCTTTACCCTGCGTGAGGTCAATGTGAGCGTCCAGAACTCAGACTTCTCGCCGAGGCCCCGCTTGATGGCGATGCAGGCTAAAGTGACGAATGCCGATGCGCCGGTGTCAGTCGAGGCCGGTAAAACCTCGGTCGTGGTGACGGTCTCCGGCGCCGTTCAGCTGAAATAAGATCGGCGCCGCAGGACACAAGCTATTTACTGGGCAGCCCAACCGCCATCCATATTCCACGCCACGCCGCGCACATTGTTGCCAGCTGAAGAACAAAAGAACACCACCAGAGCGCCTAGCTCTTCAGGGCTGGTGAATTGCAGCGACGGCTCTTTTTCCGCCAGCAGTTGCTGAGTGGCTTGCGCCACGCTGATACCGCCCGCCAGTGCCTTGGCATCCACCTGTTTTTGTACCAGCGGGGTCAGCACCCAGCCGGGACAGATGGCATTGCAGGTGACGCCGCTGGTGGCGTTCTCCAAGGCAGTCACTTTGGTCAGACCCACCAGACCGTGTTTGGCCGTGACATAGGCTGATTTTTCAGCTGATCCGACCAAGCCATGGACTGATGCCACGTTGATGATGCGACCCCAGTTGGCGCTCTGCATGGCTGGCAAGGCCAGTCGTATGGCATGAAAGGCGCTGCTCAGGTTGATAGCAATCACGGCATCCCAGCGATCAACCGGAAAATTTTCGATTCGTGCTACGTGTTGGATCCCGGCGTTGTTAACCAAAATATCGACACGCCCGAATTTGGCTGCCGCAAAAGCCATCATGGCTTCAATTTCGGCCGGTTTGCTCATGTCTGCACCGTGGTACGCGACTTTAACGCCCAGTGCGGCAATTTCGGCTTTGGGGCCTTCAACATCGCCAAAACCATTGAGGATAATATCGGCGCCTTGCTGGGCTAGGGCCTTGGCAAGGCCAAGGCCAATGCCGCTGGTAGAACCGGTAACGAGAGCTGTTTTGCCTTTTAGCATGGTGTTTCTCCGTAAAGGGACAGTGGGCACTGCGATTGAATTAGGATATGAGTCACTGAGCGGCAATCCGCTGACGTGTGTCACTGCGACATTATCAAACCATTTTTTTTCATGACAGAACCCACGCTTAATTATGTTCATTGCCCCGACACTGCTGGCGGTCACCGCATGGCTTACTGGCAGTGGGGGGACCCGGACAGCGGCCACGTAGTGATTTGCGTGCATGGCTTGTCGCGTCAGGGACGTGACTTTGACGTGCTAGCACGTGCTTTGTGCGCGAGTACCGGTAACCGCATTCGCGTGATCTGCCCGGATGTCGTCGGGCGCGGTCAAAGTGACTGGTTGAAAGACCCGGCCGGCTACCACATATCAGCTTATGCCAGCGACCTGCTGCGTTTGCTGGCGCACCTCAAACCCACGCTGCTGGACTGGCTCGGCACAAGTATGGGCGGGTTGATTGGCTTGGCAGTATGCGGTCAAAAAGAATGGCCGTTGTCGGTCCCTGTGCGCCGTCTTGTGCTCAATGATGTCGGCCCGACTATTGAGTGGCAGGCCGTACTGCGCATTGGCGAGTACCTAGGGCACCCGGTACAGTTTGCCTCGGTGCAGGCCGGCGCCGATGCGCTGCGGTCCACCTCTCTCAGTTTCGGGCCCCATACGCCAGCCCAATGGCTGGCCTTGTCGCGTCCGATGCTCAAATCGGAGCCCGGACTGGCGGGCCATTACACCCTGCATTACGATCCGGCGATTGCACTGCCTTTTCGTGCCATGACACAAGCGTCAGCGGAGCAGGGCGAGGCCCAGTTGTGGCACCTCTACGACCAGATTGAGGCCAACACGCTGCTGATGCGTGGCGCCGATTCAGACCTGCTGTCACGCGAGACGGCGCTGGCCATGACACAACGCGGTCCCCGGGCGCGGCTGGTTGAGTTTGAGGGTGTCGGTCATGCCCCCACTTTTATTGCCGATGACCAGGTGCAAACGGCTGTTCAATTTCTCCTTGACTAGACTTGGGTAAATAACGGATGAAAAGCCTCCCCGCCGAAGCAGCCAGTTTGGATCCTCTTACGCAGCAAGCGCCACCACTGATGGCCATCTCCAGCCAGTACGAGATGGCGCAAGCCAATGCCTTGCTGCGGGCCCGCGCCTTTGCCGAGCCACTGCTGGCCAGTGAAACCTTAGACACTGGCGAAAACATCTTGACACATGCCGATGCAATGGCCCGCATTCTCAAGAAAATCGGAGGCTCCGAGGCGATGCAGGCCGCCAGTTACTTGGTATACGCCTGTGATTACCTGAGCAAACCCCAGGAGCTAATTGCCAAAGGTTTTGGCGATAATTTTGCTGCCTTGGCGGTTGAATCCAACAAACTATTACGAGTGCAGCACCAGGCTCGCCAGACGCAATTGGCCAGTGAGCGGGCCAATACGGCGCTGCCCCTGAGCCATACCAGCGCCGCGCAGACAGAAAATGTCCGCAAGATGCTGCTGGCTTTCTCGCGCGACTTGCGTGTGGTGCTGCTGCGTCTGGCGTCGCGCCTGCAAACTCTGCGGTTCTTTGCCGCCAACAAACAACTGCCGGTCCCGCCCGGCTTGGCGCGCGAAGCCTTACAGGTGTTTGCACCACTAGCCAACCGGCTTGGCATCCGGGAAATCAAGTGGGAGATGGAAGACTTGTCCTTTCGCTTTCTGGAGCCTGAAACCTACCGTGAGGTTGCTCGTCTGCTGGATGAAAAACGTTCCGAGCGCGAAACCCATGTCGAGTCCATGCGTGCGCGCCTGGAAACCGAGCTTGCAGCCCAAGGCATTGCCGCCACTGTGCAGGGCCGGCCCAAACATATCTACAGCATCGTCAAAAAAATGCGGGGCAAGTCGCTTGATTTTGAACAGCTATATGACATCCGGGCGCTGCGTATTGTGGTGGACAGTGTGAGCGACTGTTACGCCGCCTTAAGTTGGGTGCACAGTCAGTTCACACCGCTCTCCGAAGAATTTGACGACTACATTGCCAAGCCTAAAGTTAATGGCTACCAGTCTCTGCACACTGTGGTGCGCGACGCGGCGGGTCAGCCAATCGAAATTCAGATCCGTACCCAGGCCATGCACGAGCACTCGGAGCACGGGGTGGCTGCCCATTGGGCTTACAAGGAGGCAGGCGCCAAAGGTTATGCAGGCGTTACAGCTGGCGGCACCTACGACGCTAAAATTGCCGTGCTGCGCCAGTTGCTGGCCTGGGAGCGTGATCTTTCTGGCGAGCAGGGGCCGAGCGTGCTGGATGACCGTATTTACGTTCTGACGCCGGAGGCCGCGATTGTTGAGCTACCGCAAGGCGCTACAGCAGTCGATTTTGCCTACAGCCTGCATACCAACCTGGGTCACCGTTGTCGTGGGGCGCGACTCGACGGCGTTATGGTGCCGCTCAATACCAAGCTGCAAAACGGGCAAACTGTGGAGGTCACGGTGGCCAAGGAAGGCGGGCCGTCACGGGACTGGCTGAATACCGAACTGGGCTACCTGGTGAGCCACCGGGCACGTTCCAAAGTACGGGCCTGGTTCAATGCCTTGGCCCTGCATGAGACTGTAGCCAAAGGCCGCGATGCGGTTGAAAAACTGCTGCAACGTCTGGGTAAAACCTCGGTCAAGCTCGAAGATCTGGCCTCGCAGCTCGGCTTCAACTCGGCTGACGCCTTGTTTGAGGTAGTTGGCAAGGACGAGTTTTCTTTACGCAATATCGAGACCGTGCTGCGTCCGCCCGAACCGGCCCCGCAAGAAGAGGACTTCTTATTGCTGAAAAAACCTCGCAGTGTCGCCAACCCGACCAAAGGCGGGCTGCTGGTGGTGGGCGTTGACTCCCTCATGACGCAGCTGGCCAAGTGCTGCAAGCCGGCGCCGCCTGATGCGATTTGTGGTTTTGTCACGCGCGGCAAGGGCGTCAGCGTGCACCGCACTGACTGCACCAATTTGCGTGAGATGGTGGCTAAAAACGGCGAGCGCGTGATTGAGGTCGAGTGGGGCCAACCGCAAAGCGCCGGCGCCGCGGTGTATCCAGTCGATGTTGCTATTGAGGCGGCTGACCGGCAGGGGCTATTGCGCGATATCTCGGACGTGTTTGCCAAAGAAAAAATGAATGTCATTGGCGTCCAGACCCAGTCAATCAGAGGTACTGCTTGGATGATCTTCACAGTCGAGGTCTCCAGTTCGGGTCGACTGGCCAAGGTACTGGGGATCGTAGCGGAACTGAGCGGCGTGCGAGGCGCTCGCCGGCGTTAGCGTCCGGGTCGGCTGCCGGCGTCAGAGCGTGCCAAAAATTCGGTCGCCAGCATCACCCAGACCGGGCAGGATGTAGCCGTGGTCGGTGAGCTGGCGGTCAATGGCGGCAGTGTAAATCGCCACATCCGGGTGGGTCTTACGCAGCGTGGCAATGCCTTCGGGGCAGGTCAGCAGACAGACAAACTTGATGGATCTTGGGTTCAAGGCCTTGATGCGGGTGATGGCCGCTGCGGCTGAATTGCCGGTGGCCAGCATCGGGTCAACCACTACCACATCGCGCTCCTGCATTTCCTTGGGCATCTTGAAGTAATACTCGACTGCCTGCAGGGTTTTAGGGTCGCGGTAGAGGCCGATGTGGCCGACGCGGGCTCCAGGGACCACCGTCAGCATGCCATCCAGAATGCCGGTTCCGGCCCGCAGAATAGACACAAAGACCAGCTTTTTGCCATCAATCATTTTGGCCGTCATGCGTTCCATGGGGGTCTCGATTTCGATATCCTGCATTGGCATGTCGCGTGTCACCTCATAGGCCATCAGCATGCTGATCTCATTGAGCAGTGTGCGAAAGCTGTTGGTACTGGCGTCTTTTTTTCGCATCAGGCTGAGCTTGTGTTGCACCAGCGGGTGATCCACCAGGTGAACCTGGGGATCGGCATTTTTTTGGGTATTCATGGGCGTATTTCCTGATTAATTTGTTACACAGTTGTAATTTTTCGATGGATTGTGCCGCTAGTTTGCCTCCACCGTCATTCGCCCATTCACATCCCGGACAAAATTCGGGGTCGAAAGACCAAGGCCCAGACGCTACCGAGCCTAACGCTTGCGCCCACCAAAGATTCCAACCAGCACGCCCGGGATGATCTGGCGACCCAACTCACGACCCACCGCGCTAGCGGCACTGCGCACCATCTGCTCGCTGGCCGAGCTGCGACTTTGCCGTGAGCCACCGCCTGCCACTCCTGGCTTGGCGGTGGGCGAAGCGCCTGGGTGCGCTATGCGCGTGGTCGCATGGCGCTCTAGCTTCTCGATAGCCGATTCGCGTTCCAGCGTTTTTACATAGACCCCCGCCACCAAGGAGGTGTTCAGCAGGGTCTGGCGCTATGCTGACGTAACAGAGCCCATCTGGCTGGCCGGAGGCAGCATGAATACGTGCTCAGTCACGCCGGGACGGCCTTTCTCATCGAGGAAACTCACCAAGGCTTCGCCCACCGCTAGTTCGGTAATGGCCGCCTCAAGCGCGAGCAAGGGGTTGAGCCGCAGGGCATCCGCTGCCGTCTTAACGGCTTTTTGATCACGTGCGGTGCAGGCAAGCTGGGCGTGTTGCACCCGGTTGCCAAGCTGGGCCAGTACGGCGTCGGGAATGTCCAGCAGGTTCTGCGTTACAAAAAATACCCCTACATTTTTTGAA
>JBLHZH010000098.1:0-7834 GCA_047629695.1 Rhodoferax sp. | reverse complement strand
GAATGGTATCGCGAAGGTCGCGTGCCACTTCACACCCTGCGTGCAGATATTGACTACGGTACATCTGAAGCAAAACAACCTACGGCATTATTGGTGTCAAGGTCTGGGTTTACAAAGGTGACACGCTGGGTCGTAACGACCTGCCGGCTGCCGTTGAGCCTCGTGCTGATGAAGAACGTCGTCCTCGTGGCCCACGCCGCGATGACCGTGGCGGTGCCCGTCCTGGTTCTGACCGTCCTGCACCTCGCGGCGCACGTCGCCCCCCTTTGGGTGGCAACATGGCGCCTGCGGATGGCAGCGACAAACCTGCTGAGGCCACTGGGGCTGATGCAAACAAACCCGCCGTTCAGCGCGTCCGCAAGGTAGCCGCGCCAGCTGCAGCAGCTGACGGTAAAGGAGAATAACTATGTTGCAACCCGCTCGTCGCAAGTACCGCAAAGAGCAAAAAGGCCGTAACACCGGTATTGCGACCCGAGGCAGCTCGGTCGCATTTGGTGACTTTGGTCTTAAGTGTCTTGACCGTGGTCGTTTGACCGCACGTCAGATCGAGGCCGCACGCCGTGCGATCTCCCGTCACGTTAAACGTGGTGGTCGTATCTGGATTCGTGTTTTCCCTGACAAGCCAATTTCCCAGAAACCTGCAGAGGTTCGCATGGGTAACGGCAAGGGAAACCCCGAATACTACGTGGCTGAAATTCAGCCCGGAAAGATCGTTTTTGAAATTGTGGGTGTGACTGAAGAGTTGGCTCGTGAAGCGTTTCGTTTGGCCTCGGCCAAGCTGCCTTTGCGTACCACTTTCGTGGCACGCATGATTGGCCAGTAATCAGGAGAACATGATATGAACACTACTGAACTACGCCAAAAAGACGTTGCTGGCCTGAAGATTGAAGTTAAAGAGTTGCAGAAAGCTCACTTCGGTCTGCGCATGCAAAAAGCCACGCAACAACTCTCCAATACCGCTACGCTGCGCTCTACGCGCCGCGATATTGCTCGCGCCAAGACTATTCTTGTCGAGAAGCAAAGCGCTGAAAAATCCGCCAAATAAGGAGCTATAAATGACGGAAGATAAAAAATCCCGTAAGCGTACTCTGACTGGCAAGGTTGTCAGCGACAAGCGTACTAAAACGGTCACGGTGCTGATTGAGCGCCGCGTGAAGCACGAGCTTTACGGAAAAATCGTTGGTAAGTCCAGCAAGTACCACGCCCATGACGAATTGGGTCAGTACAAGTTGGGCGACATGATTGAAATTACAGAAAGCCGGCCAATTTCTAAAACTAAGAACTGGGTTGCGACCCGTTTAGTTCAAAAAGCTGCTGTGGTTTAAGCCTTTGCAGTCTTGAGACTGCAAATTTATTAAAAACGGCTCACAATGCGTGAGCCGTTTTCATTGGTGAATTCGAATTAACTATTTCAGGAGCAACACATGATTAAAGTCGGAGACAGTCTTCCCCCCGCCACTTTGATGGAGTTTATCGAGGTCGAGGGCAATGGCTGCAGTCTGGGCCCCAATCCGGTGGATGTGGTGGCGGCCAGTGCAGGCAAGACGATTGCCTTGTTTGCCGTACCGGGTGCCTTTACCCCAACCTGCTCCGCCAAGCATGTACCTGGTTATGTTGAGAATTTTGATGCGCTGAAAGCCGCCGGCGTTGATGAGATCTGGTGTCTCAGCGTCAACGATGCTTTTGTTATGGGTGCCTGGGCGCGTGACCTCAAGGTCACAGATAAGATCCGTTTCCTCGCGGACGGTGATGCCAGTTTTGCCAAGGCAACGGGCCTGACGCTTGACCTGAACGGCAAAGGTCTGGGCCTGCGCAGCAATCGTTACTCCATGCTGGTCAAAGACGGCAAGGTAGTTACCTTGAATGTGGAAGCGGCTGGTAAGTTCGAAGTTAGCGACGCCGCCACGGTCCTTGCACAAGTCAAAGCCTAATTTTTCTTTTCGGATATGAGTTTGTCAGCCCCTCTTAAGGGGCTTTCTCGTGTCTGGATCCGCCAAAGTAGTTCCGCCTTGGCGATGTCGCAGGCTGCGATAACCTATAACTTCCTGAACTGCCGCACTTCGCTCGCAAAGAAGCACCGTGTAAGGTCGGAGTGAGTAAGGGTTTGATAGCTGGATCCGCGCTGTGACAGCTGTTGTGCAGGCCATAAACAGTAATAGGGCCAGCAGGCGGGAGTATGCCTTTTCGCGTGAGCCCTCGACGGTATGCGGCATGTACGCATCACCTTGAATCATGGATGTGACGAGTTTCACATTTCGTGTGAAGACATAAAACAGGATGGCGGCCACATGCAGCTGCACCAAGCCGATCAGAACCAGTTTACCGACCGCCTTGTGATAGACGGTGTCAAAGCCAGCTAGGGAATTGGCGACAAACTGGGCTAGCGTCCCGGTGTTGGCAATGTCAGCACCACGGATCAGACCCAAAGCCACCTGTCGCGTCAAAAAATTCAACATGGCAAAGACAGAGGGTGCGCCCAGTGGGCTATGCCCGAGGTTTGGTCCGTCGCTACCCTGCCCAGCAATGTAATGATAAGTCGCTACAGGGCGGTAGATAGAAGCGTTGAAACGCGCCTACCTTCCACCGATTAGGCCCCAAAAAATCGGAGAAATAGCAGGGCCAGCATGCTGTCGCCAAACCGCAAGTGCCAGGCCATGTCGATGGCTGAAACCTCTGCGCGGGCTACCAGGCCCGGCAGACAGCCCACCAAGGCCTAACGAAATATGCGGGTGGGTAAGGCTTACAGCCTGACTTTATGCAATATGAACAGACCTTTTAAAGACCAAAGAGGCGACCATCATCGCGGCCATGCCAGATGCATCGATCGTGTAATGTGTTGGCCCTTTATTTTGTCTGATGGCAAGAGCGTATCGGTTGGCGCGGGTCATCACAAAAGCACTAAGCCGTTTTAAACTGACCCCTTAAACCTCGTAACCTTGTCATTTTTTAGGATAACGCCGGAAGAAGGCTGTCTCTTTCTTGTTGGCCAGCGCTGCTTCGGTCTTGGCGATTCCTGCATCAGCCCAGTTTGCCGAAGCCGAGGATGTAGTCAAACACCACAAAAACGCCTTGTTTGTGATGCAACAAAATTTCCCATGACTCGGGTCGTTGACCTCGGGCAAGATGCCGTTTGGTGTCCAGGTTGCCGCTGAGAGTGCGGTTATGGCCGAGTATGCGGGTCGCCTACCACGGGCCGTTTTTGGCGATGGGACTGACCGTGGGGACAGCTGCGCCAAACCTGAAATCTTGAAAGAACCCGCGCGATTCAAGGAGTATGCCGACAAAATGCGGGCCGAAAAATCCAAGCTGGCGGTAGCAGCCAAGACCGATAACTTCGATAGCAGCAAAACAGCGGTCTCGGCGACAGGCAACTCCTGCAAGACCTACCACGATGCTTTCGGTAAAGATTGATGTCGACCGGAGGCCAGGGTGGTGGTCTCAGGCTTCGGCCAGCAGCTTTTCGATGAGACGGTGAAGATCGTCAAAATCGGGCTCGCCGACGAATCGTTTGACGATGTGGCCCTGTTTGTTGACGATAAAAGTGGTGGGTGTTAACTGTACATCGCCCCATGCCTTGGCAACGTTGCCGGTGTTATCGATGGCGATGCTGAACGGCAGTTGCCGGGTTTGTGCAAAATTGACCACGTAGCTGGGGGGATCGTAGCTCATGGCTACGGCAATTGTGTCAAAACCTCTGGACTTGTATTTGTCATAGGTTTCGATCAACTGGGGCATTTCGGCGACACAGCTGACGCAACTGGTGGCCCAGAAATTAACCAGAGTAACTTTCCCTTTAAGCTGTGAGGTGTCTGTTCTTGAGCCGTCAAGTAGCACAAAAGTGCTCTGTGGTGCCGCAGAAGTACCCGTGCTCAGGAAGACTCCTAAGCTGATCGCCAACACGGCAGCGGCGCTGGCAAAGTACAAATTTCTTTTCATTTAAAAGGTAGGTCCATGTATCGTCGTCAGTTTAGTGCCATTCCGCTGCCGTTGCTGGCATCGTTGTTCATGCTGGTACAGCAAAGAGCTTATGCGTTTTCGCTTGGCGATCTGACCAATGCAGAGGCCTCCCAAGGCCTCGAGACCGCACTCGAGAAAGGAGCAAAGGCAGCCATTGATTTTCTAGGTCTACCCGGTGGATTCCTGGAAAACAAAAAAGTTCGTATTCCTTTGCCCGGTTCTTTGCAGCATGCCTCACACTTACTCCGGACTTTTGGCCAAGGTAACCGTTTTGATGAACTGGAGACCGCCATGAATCGCGCCGCCGAGACTGACGTACCGCTGGCCAGAGACTTGCTGGTGAGTGCCGTGAAAACCATGTCAGTGAACGATGCCAAGCAGATTTTGACCGGAGGCGAGACCTCGGTCACCACTTTCTTTGCGAACAAAATCCGTGTTCCGTTACAGGGCAGGTTTTTACCTGTGGTCGCGCAGGCGACCGCGCAAGTGGGTCTGGTCGCCAAGTACAACCAGGTGGCGAGCCGGGCGGCCGACATGGGACTGCTGAAGCGAGTCGATGCGAACATTGCGCAGTATGTGACGGCGAAGTCGCTGGACGGCCTGTTTGTAATGATTAGCGAAGAGGAAAAGAAAATTCGCAAAGGCCCGGCCGCTACCGGCAGCGCTTTGCTGCAAAAGGTATTTGGTGACTTGAACTAGGCCATCGGTCGACCTTGGTATCTCCACAGATAATTGGCGTATGCGTTACTTATTTTTGATCACGGTGCTGGCGGCTACGGCTTTGTTCACGGCCTGCAGTCCGACCTTCAACTGGCGTGATGTCAGGCTCGAGCAGACCTCGTTGGCGGCGCTACTCCCCTGCAAGCCTGACCAGCGGGTTCGCGTACAGACACTGGGAGGAACCGAGGTGAGCATCACGATGCTTGGCTGTGAGGCCGGTGGCGCACTTTTTACCTTGGCTTATGCGGATTTGAAAGACCCGACCCTGATCGGCCCGGTGTTGGCGCAGTGGAAAGTCACCAGTCTGAGTAACCTGCGTGCTACAGCGTCCACCGAGTCGCCCTTCGTGCCGAGAGGCGCGCGCGACTTACCGCAGTCGGTCAAATTGCAGGTCCAGGGCCTCCGTCCTGACGACAGCGCGGTGGTCCTCCAATCGGTCTGGTTCGCCTCTGGCAGCCTGGTTTTCCAGGCCGCCGTTTATGCCGATAGCGCGAAACCGATGGCCACTGAGACCTTTTTTTCTGGCCTCCAGTTGCCATGAGTTTTTTGCCCAAGCGCACTGCCATTGTTGTTTTTCTGGCGTTCGCCTTTGCCTACTTTTTCTCAACCCTGATACGGGCGATTACCGCCACGCTGTCGCCGATCTTGACGCAGGAGTTTGCCCTTAAAGCCAGTGATCTCGGTTTGCTGGCCGGGGTCTATTTTTTGGGCTTTGCTGCCCTGCAATTGCCCTTGGGCACTTGGCTGGATCGATATGGGCCCAAACAAGTGATTTTCGGCTTTATGAGCATGGCCGTCGTGGGTTGTCTGGCTTTTGCTTGGGCGACCAGCTTCACCGGTCTGCTGGCCGCCCGCCTTTTATGTGGTTTGGGTGTGTCAGCCTGTCTGATGGCCCCCCTGACGGCTTACCGGCGTTGGTTTTCCGCCAATCTTCTGCTACGTGCCAACTCGTGGATGTTGATGAGCGGGTCACTTGGTATGGTGGCCTCCACCTTGCCGGTGCAGTGGTTGATGCCGCTGGTGGGTTGGCGTGTGCTATTCCTGGGCCTGGCGGGAATGGCGCTGTTCGCCATGGTGTTAATTACCTGGCAAGTGCCAAGCTGGGCGCTTGATGCCGCGCCACGCGACCCGCAGGTCGCGCCGCAATCGGCCAGTTATGCCGAAGTCTGGTGTCATCCTTATTTCAGAAAAATGGCTCCTATGGGCTTTTTTTGCTATGGCGGCATGATTGCTATCCAGACTTTATGGGCCGTACCCTGGATGACCCAGGTTGCTGCCTATAGTCCGCTGCAGGCGTCCAGGGGTTTGTTCTGGCTCAATGTGGCCATGTTGTTTACTTTTTGGACCTGGGGCCTGGTCAATCCGTGGCTGGTGCGGCGCGGGATTGATGCTAACCACTTGATTCGCTATGGCATGCCCAGCAGTTTTTTACTGCTGGCACTGATTGTCAGCAGCGGTCAGGGCAGTGGCATGTGGTCGGCCACTTTGTGGACGGTGTACTGCATGAGCTGCACCTTTGTTGCCTTGGCGCAGCCCTCGGTCGCCATGGCTTTTAAGCCCGCGCTCGCGGGGCGGGCACTCTCGGCTTATAACCTGGTCATTTTTTCTGGCGTCTTTGCGGTGCAATGGGGTATCGGGCTGGCGATCGAGGGCTTCAGGGGCCTGGGTTTCACTGAAATTCAGGGCTTTCAGGCAGCAATGGGCACATTTTTGATGTGCTCTGTGGCCTCTTATTTGTATTTTTTGATTGCAAAAAGCCATAATCAGACTATCTAATCCCTAGCAAATCGTGTCTCTCTTGCATTGCAGGTAACTTGGGCGTATCAGCGGTTTTAACTATGAACAACGGCATTCTCATCATTGCGCACGCGCCGCTAGCCACCGCCTTGCGGCAGTGTGTTTTACACGTGTTCCCGGAAGCGGAAAACGGGGTCGCCGCGTTTGACGTGCAACCCAACGTGCCGCTTGAGGAAACGCTGGCGGCGGCCCTGCAGGCACTGGCGATGCTCAATACAAAAAAAACGCTGGTAGTTACCGACGTGTTTGGGGCCACGCCTTGCAACGCCGCTCAAAAACTGGTGGATGGACAAAACTCTAAGTTAATAGCCGGGGTCAATTTGCCCATGCTGTTGCGTGCTGTAACTTACCGTGGCGAGCCGTTGGATGCGATGGTGGAGCGGGCGCTGGCAGGTGGCACGCAGAGCGTGATGCAAGTAGCGACAGCAGCGCCTCAAAATCAAGTGAAAAAGAAAAATGATCAAAGCAACATCGACCATCAGCAATAAATTAGGTCTGCACGCGCGGGCCTCGGCCAAGTTGACCAAACTGGCGGGGAGTTTTCCGTGTGAGGTCTGGATGGCCAAGGGCGAACGCCGCGTTAACGCCAAAAGCATCATGGGCGTCATGATGCTGGCGGCTGGCATCGGCAGTACCGTCGAGATTGAAACCAGTGGCGAGCAGGAGCAAGCGGCGCTGACTGCTTTGCTGGCCTTGATTTCCGATAAGTTTGGAGAGGGCGAGTGACCTTTGCCATTCATGGCCTGGCGGTTGCCCGGGGCATTGCCATCGGGCGTGCCGTGCTGGTGGCCTCAAGTCGGGTGGATGTGGCGCATTACTTCATTCAGGCCGCGCAAGTGGCTACCGAAATTGACCGGGTCCGCATCGGGCGCGATACGGTGGTGGCTGAAATCCAGCGTTTGCAAAACAGCATCACGCAAAAGGTCGTCAAAGATACGCCCCATGAATTGATGGCGTTGCTGGATGTGCATTTGATGCTGTTAAAGGATGTCGAGCTGAGCAGCGGTGTCAAGCACTGGATCACCAACCGCCTGTATAACGCCGAGTGGGCGCTAACGACGCAGCTCGACGTCATTGCGCGCCAGTTTGACGAGATGGAGGACGAGTACCTGCGTGAGCGCAAGGCTGACTTGGAGCAAATTACCGAAAAAGTCTTGCGTGCCATGCGTGGCGTGGCTTCCCCTGTGATGCTGCAAACGGAACGCACGGTACGTAAGACCTCGCAGCAAGACCTGTTGCTCGATGACACCGTGGATGTGCCGTTGATCCTGGTGGCCCATGACCTGTCGCCTTCCGACATGCTGCAGTTCAAGCAAAGCGTGTTTGCCGGCTTTATCACCGATGTCGGTGGCAAGACCTC
>JBLHZH010000097.1:0-7838 GCA_047629695.1 Rhodoferax sp. | reverse complement strand
TACTGGTTGAGCACCGGTCTGAGCGCGGTCGAGGCCCGTCTGGCGAGCGAGGCTGACACTGGCACCTTTTGTCATGGCGAGCAGCCCACCAGCGCTGACATTTGTCGGGCCAGTCTGTGGGCGGTGATGCGCGTCTTGAAGATCACGGTGACCAACACGCCGACGCTGGACCGTATCATGGTCGCCTGTGATGCCCATGTCGCTTTTGCGTGTGCAGCACCCCAGTTGCAGGCCGGGGCGCCTGGCTTGTCAATCGTGCAGCGAGGATAAAAACTGTTGCAGTTCCGGCGTTTGCGGGTTGCCAAACATGTCGGCCGGTGGGCCCATCTCATGGACCCGCCCCTGGTGCATGAAGATCACGCGGTTGGAGACACGCCGGGCAAAGCGCATCTCGTGCGTCACCATCAGCAGCGTCATGCCGTCCTGCGCCAGACCTTCCACCACGCGCAACACTTCGCCTACCAATTCGGGGTCCAGCGCGCTGGTGATTTCGTCACACAATAATACCGCCGGCTCCATCGCCAGCGCTCGCGCAATTGCTACGCGTTGCTGCTGGCCACCCGACAACTGGTCGGCATAGGCGTCAAACTTCTCGCTTAATCCGACACGCTCCAGCAACTTGCGGGCATGGGCTTCGGCGCTTTGACGGTCTTTCTTTTTGACCAGACCGGGCGCCAGCATGATGTTCTTGCCCACCGTGAGGTGCGGGAACAGATTGAAGCTCTGAAAAATCATGCCGACCTGCTGGCGCAAATCGCGCATGGCGCCAGCGTTGTGGTGTACCAAGGGTTTGCCGTCTACGGTGAGGCTGCCGCTCTGGAAGATTTCCAGCCCGTTGATGCAGCGTAGCAGGGTGCTTTTGCCGGAGCCACTTTTGCCAATGATGGCAATCACTTCGCCCGGCTGGACCCGCAGGTCAATGCCCTTGAGCACCTCATGCGTGCCATAGGATTTGTGCAGCGCGATGATGTCGATGGCGGGGGTCATGACGGCGGGATATTCAGCGGTCAGCATGTATCTTCCTCTCTAAGGATTTGGCATAAAGGCTCACGGGGTAGCACAATAAAAAGTACATCAGTGCCACGCAGCTGAAAACCAGAAACGGGTTGAAGGTGGCATTGGCAATGGTTTTACCAACCCGGGTGAGCTCCATGAAGCCAATCACCGAGGCTAGCGCCGTGCCTTTGATGACCTGCACCGAGAAGCCGACGGTCGGTGCAATGGCAATCTTCAGGGCCTGCGGCAGGATGATGTAGCGCAACTGCTCGCCAAAATTCAGGGCCAAGCTTTGCGAGGCCTCCCACTGCCCGCGCGGAATGGAGGCGACGCAGCCGCGCCAGATTTCAGTCAGGAACGCGCTGGCATACAGCGTCAGGCCAACGCCAGCGGCAACCCAGGGCGAGGTATGAATACCAAACAGACCCAGCCCGTAGTAAGCCAGAAACAGTTGTACCAACAAGGGCACGCCTTGGAACAGTTGCACATAGGCCGCCACCAGCCATTCGGCACCTGGCGCCTTGCTCAGGCGCAACATCAGCAACAGCAAGCCGACTACGCTGCCGCCCACAAAGGCAATTAGCGACAGCGCCACGGTCCAGCGTCCGGCCAGCAGCAGGTTACGGGCAATGTCCCATAAAGTGAAGTCGACCATGACTTATCTCCCGAACAGAAATTTGGCACCGGCCCAGTTCAGCAGGTAACGCACGGCAATCGACAGCAGCAAATAAAGCACGCCAATCACGATGAATGACTCAAAGGCGCGAAAGTTGCGGCTCTGAATCAGGTCGGCGGCGTAGCTCAGTTCCTCGGTCGAGATCTGGCCGCAGACCGAGGAGCCCAGCATCACAATAATGATCTGGCTAACCAGGCTGGGCCAGACTTTGCCGAACGCCGGGGGTAGCACCACGCGCACAAAAGTTTGGAGCCGACTCAGCGCCAGGCTGACGGCCGCCTCAATCTGGCCCTTGGGGGTGGCCTCCAGGCCAGCGCGGATAATCTCTGCCGCATAGGCGCCCAGGTTGATCACCATGGCGATCATGGCGGCGGTTTCAGCCGACAGTTTCAAGCCGGCCGCAGGCAGACCAAAGAAAATGAAAAAAAGCTGGATGATGAAGGGCGTGTTGCGGATCAACTCCACATAACCCCCCACCACGGCCTGTAGCCAGACCGGCGCCAGCGTGTCGCCAAAACCGCGGGCGCGCACCCAGGCACAGGCAATGCCCAGTGTGGTGCCGAACAACACGGCGACCAAGGTAAGGGCCAGCGTCCAGCCGATGCCGGTCAGCAGAATAGGCCATTCGGCCAGCACTGCTGCAAAATCAAGTTGAATTAGCATCGTGAGAAATCGGTAGGCTTAAGGAGCTGAGAAAACACAAAGATAGCTTCGTCTCTGCGATGCAACAGACCGCGGCAGTTCATGACGTCATGGAGTGCCGCGCGGTGCCCGTCACTGCGAGGAGCCTCAGCGATGCGGCCATCGCAAAGACGAGAAGCGGGCACTTAAAGTGGCAAATCACCAGCCGGGCGTCCCAGCCATTTTTTGGCCATGGTGTCGAGATCGCCTGATTTTTTAGCCTCGGCCAAAATTTCGTTGACTCGGAGTTTGAGTTTGTCCTCGCCTTTGCCCACGCCGATGAAGTTAGGGCTGTCCTTGAGCAGCAGCTTGTATTCACTGGACAGTTGCGGGTTTCTGGCCATCATGTTGCCGGCCACCGAGGCGCCGAGGGCCACAAATTGCACTTGGCCCGAGACATAGGCCGAGATGGTGGCGTTGTTGTCTTCAAAGCGTTTGGTGTCGATACCGGCCGGCGCGACCTTGCCCAGTTCCTGGTCTTCCATGGCGCCACGCGTCACGCCCACCGATTTGCCCTCCAGATCGGCAAAGCTTTTGACACTCAAGTTTTTGGGGCCAAACACCGCCTGAAAGAACGGGGAGTAGGCGGCCGTGAAATCAATGACCTTCTCGCGTTCTGGATTTTTGCCAAGCGTGGCAATCACCAGATCGGCCTTGCGCGTCTGTAATGCGGGAATGCGGCTGCTGCTGATAACCGGCACCAGTTCGACCGTGACTCCGAGCTTTTTCCCAATGTAGTTGGCCATGTCCACATCCAGCCCGATGGGCTTGAGATCGGTCCCGACATAGCCGTAAGGCGCCGAGTCGGTTTGCACCGCTACTTTGATCAATTGGCCTTTGAGGATGTCGTCGAGTGCGGTCTGGGCCTGCGCGCTGGCAGTTGCCACAAGGGCCAGGGCGGCCAGGCCCCGGGTGAAATGGCGTAGGGTCAGGCGGTGATAAGTCATGTCAGGGTTCCAGGTTGGGATGAGTTTTTAATCACATCCTGAACGCAAGTCCTGTGCCATTGACAGCACCAAGACGGTGCGCAACGGGGCTGGATGACTCAGTGTGGGGCTGTAACGGACGGTGATACCATTTTGATAGAGTGTTTTTCTGTCTCAAGTTCTCGTCTGGCCGAACTGTTGCCGGGTTATTTTTTGATTCCTCTGCTGCCGGTCAAGACGTAGATTCGAGCCACCCAGGTTGGCAAAGATGGTTGCGGCTGGCACCTTGTCGAAACTGATCTTGAAAGAGTAAACGCTTCATGACATCTAACCAACGCGGCTCTGGCCGTCGGCTTCAAATTTTTCTCCTTTCCGATCGGGACCTTTTTTCTGGAGCAACGCATGACACAAAACAACATTGACCCCACCCTTTTGCTGGCGGCAGCGCGACTGGCCCGAGCCTTTGCTTATGCGCCTTATTCGAAATTTTTGGTGGGTGCGGCGTTACTGGCCCGTGATGGCCGGGTATTTCAGGGCTGCAATGTCGAAAATGCGGCCTATGGCCTGTGCAACTGTGCTGAGCGCACCGCTTTGTTCAGCGCGGTGGCTTACGGCTACAAACCCGGCGATTTTGCAGCGCTGGCCGTGGTTGGCGATACCGAGGGGCCGATTGCGCCTTGCGGTGCCTGCCGCCAGGTCATGGTTGAATTGGGCACGCCGGCGTTGCCGGTGTTTCTGGGTAATATGAAAACTGCGCTGGAGGTGACTACCGCTGGTGCGCTTTTACCGGGCGCCTTTTACCTGCCCGCTGCTGCGGCAACGTCTTGACAACGGGAGTTCCCATGTCCAAATCTGAAGTCTTCCACTTGGGTCTGGCTAAAAGTGATTTGGCCGGCGCTGCCCTGGTCATCATGCCTGGCGACCCGGCCCGGGTTGCCCGAATAGCAGAAAAAATGCAAAACCCAATTTTGTTGGCCAGCCACAGGGAGTTCACCACCTACCGAGCCGAGCTTGACGGCAGGCCGGTCGTCATCTGCTCCACAGGCATTGGTGGCCCCTCGACCTCGATCGCAGTGGAAGAGTTGGCGCAACTGGGTATTCGTACCTTTTTGCGTGTGGGCACTACGGGCTCCATCCAGCCGCACATCCAGGTGGGTGATGTTTTGGTAACCACCGCTTCGGTTCGGCTTGACGGTGCCAGCCTGCACTTTGCGCCCATGAGTTTTCCGGCGGTGGCGGACTTTGACTGCACCACGGCGCTGGTGAACGCCGCCAGAAAGTCGGGCAAGGCATTGCACATTGGCGTCACGGCCTCCTCGGATACTTTCTATCCCGGACAGGAGCGCTACGACACCTACTCGGGCCGCGTGCGGGCCGAGTTACAAGGCTCCATGAAGGAGTGGCAGGCCATGGGCGTGATGAATTACGAGATGGAATCTGCCACCTTGCTGATCATGTGTGCCACGCAAGGCCTGCGTGCCGGCATGGTCGCCGGCGTGATTGTGGATCGTACCCAGCAAGAAATACCCAACGAACAAGCCATGAAATTGGCCGAACACACCGCCGTTGATGTCGTGATTGAAGCGGCCCGCCATTTGCTCTGAGGGATGGGAACTCCAAAAGTACCCTCGCTTCTGCGAGGCCGCAGGCTGCGGCAGTCCATGCCGCACCGCTTCTCTAAGTCAAGTGCAGTAGACGCCTCGCTAAAATGAGTAGAGTCATGTCTCAGGCTTCTTTTTCACAGTTGTCCCCGCTGGCGCCCGATGGCTCTTGAAAGAAAAGTAATGAACATCGTATTTATTTTCGGTATTGCTGGTTGTCTTTTCAGTGCGGCTGTGATGTATGTCGTGCTGGATTATCGCCGTCACGGCGAGCGGCAGAATGCGTTGGACGAGATGCTGCGGGTACAGGCCAAAGTGGTCGCCGTGCAGAAAAAAATGCAAGGCTACATCCAGTACCTTGACAGCCTGTCTGCGGCCAAACAGGCGGTAAGCGACAAGCTTCGGTCTTTGTCGGTCAAGATCATGCGGGAGCAAACCCATGTGGAAAAAATCCCGCGCGATACGCAAGATCAGCGACCCGAGGTCACGTTTGTGGTCCACTACTCGGTCGAGTACACCTTTGGTTTTGACCCGAAGGGGGAGGTCTTTGAGGTCGTCGGCACGACCGGTGGCATTGAGTTAAAGATTGGCAGACCCGTTCTGATGGGGGTGCCACTGGCCCGCCCCCTGTCTCTGGTGGTGGCTGGTAGCGCGTCGCTGCCAAATGAAGAGGAGGTTGTCAGACAGATTCATGGCCGTCTGCCTGCCTATGCCGAGCAACAGGGGGCGGTCATGGCCTCGGAGCCCGCCATTCGCGCCCTGTGTGAAAAAAAGCTGATGGAGTATGTCGCCTCTTTTCTCGCCGAGCAGCCCGGCGTGACGCAAGTGCCTATCATCCATGTGGTTTACAAATAGCCCGTCGTTCTTGATGACCTCAATCTCCCCTCCGCTTCCAGCGTCCACCCGACGCTCCATTCTTCTGCTGTCTTTTGCCACGTTTGCCAGCATGGCGGCGCAGCGCATTTGCGATGCCATGCTGCCCGAGTTGTCGCGGGTTTTTGTCGTCAGCCTGGCGCAGGCGGCCCAGGTGGTGTCGGTGTTTGCCATCACCTATGGCCTGGCGCAACTGGTGTTTGGCCCGTTGGGGGATCGACTGGGCAAGTTTCGCGTAGTCACCTATGCCACGCTGGCTTGTAGCGTCGGCAGCGCCATGGCCGTGTTTGCCAACAGCCTGGACCTGCTGGTGCTGGCACGGCTCATGACGGCGCTGGGCGCCGCTGCGTTGATCCCGCTCTCCATGGCTTGGGTCGGCGACACCGTGCCGTCCGACCAGTTGCAGGAAACGCTGGCGCGAATTGGCGTGGGCACCACGTTGGGCATTGTGGGCGGCCAGTTGATGGGGGGCGTGCTGACCGATGCGCTGGGCTGGCGCTGGGCTTTTGGTTTCATGGCGCTGCTCTTTGCGCTGATCGGGTTGCTGCTGTTGGCTGACTGGCGCCGCCAGCAGACCGCTCCCGCGATGCCGTCCAAGCCCGGTCCGGTGGCGGCGCAACCACCCTTTTTCAAGCAGGCATTGCGCATCGTCACGGGTCGCTGGTCACGCACGGTGCTGCTGCTGGCGCTGGTCGAGGGCGCGGTCGGCTTTGGTGTGCTGGCGATCTGGGCCTCGCATCTGCACCGTGCGCTGCAACTGTCGCTTTCTGCGGCGGGCGCCATCGTAGCGCTGTTTGGTATCGGCGGCATGCTTTATATGACCGTGAGTCGGCAGCTGATTCGTCGACTGGGCCAGCAGGGTCTGGTGTTGTTGGGTGGTGCTCTGGTTGGCGGGTGCGCGCTGGTACTGGCCTACACGCCGCACTGGTTGCCTGCCCTGCCGGCCAGTTTGCTGGCCGGATTCGGATTTTTCATGTTTCACAACACCATGCAGGCCAACGCCACGCAAATGGCCCCCGAAGCACGCGGCACGGCGGTGTCGCTGTTTGCCTCCTGCCTGTTCCTGGGTCAGTCACTGGGGGTGATAATGGCGGCCGCCCTGATTGGCCGGATTGGCACCAGCGCCGTGATTGCCTTGGGTGGTACGGCCATGGCGCTGGAAGGACTCTACTTTGCCTGGGCGCTGCGTCGACGCGATGCACGCGCTTGACCGAAGGCTTGTGTCAAGCTGGGGGTTTAAGTGCCTCGATATACTTTGTTGTTGCATTTCAGAAGAGAGAGTTTGCATGCCCTCAGGTCTCAAAAGTCTGATTCTGATGTTGGGTCTGGTCGTCGGCAATTCCGCCGCATGGGCCGCCGAAGTCAGCGTTGCAGTGGCGTCCAACTTCACGGCGCCGATGCAAAAAATCGCCCGAGCTTTCGAGCAGGACACCGGCCACAAAGCCCTGCTGGCCTTTGGCGCTACTGGCGGTTTTTATGCACAGATTAAAAATGGTGCGCCCTTTCAGGTGCTGTTGGCGGCTGACAAAGAGACGCCAGTGCGCCTTGAAAAAGAGGGGCTGAGCGTAGTCGGCTCTCGCTTCACTTATGCCACCGGTAAACTGGTGCTGTGGAGTAAGCAGCCCGGGTTGGTCGATGACAAAGGAGCGGTGCTTCGCCGAGGAGGCTTCGATAAATTGGCGCTTGCCAACCCCAAACTGGCGCCTTACGGTGCGGCCGCCATGGCGACTATGACAAAACTCGGATTGCTGGCGCAGTTGCAACCTCGGTTCGTGGAAGGCGTCAACATCGGCCAAGCCTACCTGTTTGTAGCCAGCGAAAACGCAACCCTTGGCTTTGTTGCCCTGTCCCAGGTCTATGCTGAGGGGCGGCTCACCCAAGGCTCGGCCTGGATCGTCCCCGCGATTTTTCATGCGCCGATTCAGCAGGACGCCGTGCTCCTGAAGACGGGCAAAGACAGCGTGGCAGCAACCGCCCTGATGGCCTACCTCCAAGGTGAAAAAGCGCATGCCATCATCCGCGCCTATGGCTACGACCTATGAATTTTTTGACCTTGCCGGAGTTTGACCGCCATGCGCTGCCTGC
>JBLHZH010000096.1:0-7856 GCA_047629695.1 Rhodoferax sp. | reverse complement strand
TGTTGCTCGATGACACCGTGGATGTGCCGTTGATCCTGGTGGCCCATGACCTGTCGCCTTCCGACATGCTGCAGTTCAAGCAAAGCGTGTTTGCCGGCTTTATCACCGATGTCGGTGGCAAGACCTCGCACACCGCAATTGTGGCGCGCAGTCTGGACATTCCTGCCGTGGTGGGCGCCCGCTTGGCGAGTCAGCTGGTGCGTCAGGACGACTGGGTCATCATTGACGGCGATGCTGGCGTGGTGCTGGTTGACCCTTCACCCATTATTTTGGCCGAGTATGGTTTC
Source organism: Rhodoferax sp. (assembly GCA_047629695.1). Taxonomy (GTDB): domain Bacteria; phylum Pseudomonadota; class Gammaproteobacteria; order Burkholderiales; family Burkholderiaceae_C; genus Rhodoferax. Next base: position 7,569 of record JBLHZH010000096.1, on the reverse strand, counting down.
ATACAGCGCCAGGGTGAGCTGGAGCGTGGGCGTTTGAGTCGCCTGCTGCACACGCCGGCCGTGACGCTGGATGGGCAAAAGATTGAACTGCTGGCCAACATCGAGATGCCGGAAGACGCACAGGGCGCCTTAAAGGCCGGCGCGGTCGGTGTTGGCTTATTTCGCAGCGAGTTCCTGTTTATGGGGCGTCACGGCAAATTGCCCAATGAAGAAGATCAGTACCGGGCCTACCGACGCGCCATTGAAGGCATGCAGGGTCTGCCCGTGACGATTCGTACGGTTGACATCGGCGCCGACAAGCCCCTGGATAAATCGCAACCAGTGGATGGCGCCCACCTGAACCCCGCTTTGGGGCTACGCGCCATTCGTTGGAGCCTGGCTGACCCGGCCATGTTCCTGACCCAGTTGCGGGCGATTCTGCGTGCCGCCGCCCATGGCCAGGCCAATCTGCTGATTCCGATGCTGGTGCATGCCAGTGAAATTCGCCAAACCTTTGCCTTGATTGAACGCGCCCGCGTGGAGCTTGACAACCGGGGCGTGGCCTACGGCCCGGTTAAGATTGGCGCCATGATCGAGATCCCGGCGGCGGCCCTCACGCTCAAGATATTTTTGAAATATTTTGATTTCCTGTCGATCGGCACCAACGACCTGATCCAGTACACGCTGGCGATTGACCGAGCCGACGAGTCCGTCGCGCATTTGTACGATCCCTTGCATCCGGCGGTGCTGCAACTGGTGGCTGGAACTATTGCTGAATGTCACGCCCAAGGCAAGTCCGTCAGTGTTTGCGGTGAAATGGCGGGTGACATCAGCCTGACCCGCCTGTTACTGGGGATGGGCTTGCGTAGTTTTTCAATGCACCCGGCGCAAATCCTGGCCGTCAAGCAAGAGGTGTTGCGTGCCGATGCCAACAAGCTGGCGGCCTGGTCGGCGCAGGTCATGGCCGATGAAGAGCCGGCATTGCGGATGACTCGGTATTAGCGCGCAAGCCGCCTAAAAAAAGCGAAATACGAGCGGAATCAGCAGCGAAGCCAGTAGTACCTGTAAACCCAGTGCCAGCCCGGCGTAGGCCCCGGCATCGGGATTGACCTGTAGCGCCCTTGCTGCGCCGATGCCGTGGGCTGCTGTGCCCAGCGCAAAGCCGCGAGCCCGCCAACCCGCGGTCTGGGTTGGAATCTTCAGCGCATCAAACAGGTACTTGCCGCACAAGGCCCCGACCATGCCGGTGAGCACGGCAAACACGGCAGCCAGCGCGGGAATACCCCCAATCTTGTCGGCGATGCCCATTGCCACCGGTGCCGTTACTGACTTGGGCGCTAGGGACAGCACCACCGCCGGCGGCAGGTCTACAGCCCAGCCCAGTGCCAGTGCCGAGCCACTCGCCGCCACTCCCCCTGCCAGTGCCGCCAGCAGCAGCACACGCCAGTGTTGGCGCAATTCTGCGCGTCGCTCCCAAAGTGGCCAGCCCAGCGCCACCACGGCTGGCCCCAACAGGAAGTGAATAAACTGTGCGCCCGCAAAATAGGTCTGGTAACTGACACCGGTAGCCAGCAATATGCCGGCTAGCGTCAGCACCGACCACAGCACCGGGTTGGCCCAGGGTGCCTGTTTGAGCCGGCCATAAGCCGCTTGCGCCAGCACATAAACCACCAGCGTAGCGGTCAGGCCGAACAGCGGCGTGGCCGACAGGTAAACCCAGAGCTCAACAAAATTAGACATCGTTTTTCTCCCTGAACAGGTGCAGGGCCAGTGCCGTGACTGCTAGGCCGATCAAGGTCGACAGCCCAATGACGACAAGAATACGTACGCCGTATTGGCCGATCAGGCCCAGGTGCGTCATCACCCCGACCCCAACCGGCACAAATAGCAGGGAAAGATGGGACAGCAGAAAGCTGGCACAGGCTGCTACCGGTTCGCGTACCGCAGGCCACTGCAACACCACCAACAACAGCACCATGCCGATAACCGGGCCCGGAAACGGCATTGACAAGCCCCGCGCCAGCAGTTCACCGACCGATTGCAGGGCCAGCAACCAAGCTAAGCCGCGCAGGGCCATCATGGTGTGTTGTGCATGATTTAGAAGCGGGGCAGATCGGGATGCTTGATTTGACCGCCGCGCACCAGCATGCGACCGTACTCGGCGCAGCGTTGTAGTGTCGGAATCACCTTGCCGGGATTCAGCAAGCCGCGCTCGTCAAAGGCGCGTTTGATGCCGAACATTTGCGCGTTTTCGGCGGCGCTAAACTGCACACACATGGAGTTGAGTTTTTCCACGCCGACACCGTGCTCGCCGGTGACAGTGCCACCCATGGCGACGCTGGTTTCCAGAATCTCGGCACCAAATAATTCACAGCGGCGCAGCTGATCGGGGTCATTGGCATCAAACAAAATCAGTGGGTGCAGATTGCCGTCTCCCGCGTGGAACACATTGGCGCAGCGCAGCTGGTATTTTTTCTCCATCTCCTGGATCGCCAGCAGGATGTCGGCGAGGCGCTTGCGCGGAATGGTCGAGTCCATGCACATGTAATCCGGACTGATGCGCCCACTGGCTGGAAAGGCATTTTTTCGCCCGCTCCAGAAGCGCAGCCGCTCATCCTCATTCTGGCTGACCGTGATGGCGGTCGCGCCAAACTGGCGTAATACCGTACTCATGCGGCCTATCTCTTCTTCCACTTCTTCCGGCGTGCCATCGCTTTCGCACAGCAAAATGGCGGCAGCACTCAGGTCATAGCCAGCGTGCACATAATCTTCGACGGCGGCGGTCATGGGTTTGTCCATCATCTCAAGCCCGGCTGGGATGATGCCGGCGGCAATCACGGCTGCTACCGCATCACCGGCCTCGCGGATGTCGTCAAAGCTGGCCATGATGCAGCGCGCCAGTTGCGGCTTGGGGATCAGCTTGACCGTCACCTCGGTGGTCACGGCCAGCATGCCCTCGGAGCCAATGACGACGCTCATCAAATCAAAGCCGGGGGTATCGAGTGCGTCCGAACCAAATTCAATGGCCTCACCGGTCATTGTAAAACCCTTGATTTTGAGTATATTGTGCATTGTGAGCCCATATTTCAGGCAGTGCACGCCGCCTGAGTTTTCTGCCACATTGCCGCCAATGCTGCAGGCAATCTGGCTCGACGGGTCGGGCGCGTAATACAGCCCATGCACGGCCGCGGCTTCACTGATGGCGAGGTTGCGCACGCCACACTGCACCACAGCGGTCCGGCTCAGGGGGTCGATGCTGACGATTTTGTTGAACTTGGCCAGCGACAGCGTAACCCCCAATCGGTGTGGCATGGCGCCGCCCGACAAGCCGGTGCCAGCCCCACGCGCCACAATGGGCACCTCCAAGGCATGGCAGATGCGCAGCACAGCCTGCACTTGCGCCAGAGTTTCCGGCAGGGCGACTACCAGCGGACGTTGCCGGTAGGCGGTCAGGCCATCGCATTCATAAGGCGTTGTGTCTTCCTTGTGCCAGAGCAGGGCATGGGCTGGCAGACAGGCCTCCAGCCCTTTCACCACTTTTGCCTGGCGCTCTGTTCTATGTAGCATTTCTTGCTGTTCTGAGGTAATAGGTGCATTCATGGGGGTGTTCACATCGCAATTAGCTGAAAGAAGCAACTGTAGGTCGAATCCGTCTGGACAGGGCTGAAGTTTTTTCTAACTCAATGTGAAATGCAGGCCGGTGACTGACCCATCGGGCGTGTCACGTGACACTCTTTTTCAGCCATTCGGCAAAGGCGGCACACTCCCAGCGGTCCATCATGCCGGTACGCCAGCATAGGTAGTGGGCGTGCGGGCTGGGTACGTTGCGCTCAAACAGGCGCACCAGCGTACCATTCTCCAACCACGGCGCGCCCAGTTTCAAGCGCACCAGGGCGATGCCCATACCGGCGGCGGCGCCGTCGCAGAGCAGGCCGATGTCATTGAACTGCGAGCCGTCAACCGGCTCTGGCCAGTCCAGGCCGCTGGCGGCAAACCAAGTGCGCCAGGGCTCCAGCGGGCTACGCAACAGGCTTTCGCCCTCCAGGTCTTGCGGCAAGACAAAAGGGCCGTGTTCCCGTAGGAAGGCGGGGGAGGCCAGCGGCGTCACCTCGTCCTTCATCAGGCAGACATGCTCAACGTCGGCGTAGCGGCCGGCACCAAAGCGGACCATCAGGTCGGCGTCCTCCGCCACCACGTCCAGCAAGGGGATGGAAACCTGCAGCGTCAGGTCAATCTCCGGGTAGGTTTCGGTGAACTGGCGTAGGCGCGGCAGCAAAATCGAGCGCGCAAAGGTCGGGGTGACGGCCAGCCGCAGCTTGCGTTTACCTGGCGCGGTGATGGCGCTGGGAAACTTTTGTAGCATGGCCAAGCCCTCACGCACATGCGCCAGGTACTCGCTGCCCTCGGTAGTGAGTGAGAAGTCGGCCCGGCCAAAGAGCTTGGTGCCAATGATTTGTTCAAGCTGTTTGACGCGGTGGCTGACCGCGCTGGGCGTGACAAACAGCTCTTCCGAGGTCTGTGTCACGCTACGCAGGCGGGCCAGCGCTTCAAAAGTCAGCAGGCATTGAATGGGAGGGATGCGGGCAGCGGTCATGCGGCATTGTCACACTACAATTTCTGCCATTTACTACTCAGGTCGCAATACATGTCAGATCGCCTTGCCGTGCTGCCGCAATATCTTTTACCCAAGCAGGCCATCACCGCGTTGGCGGGGCGCATCGCCTCCGCCAAGGGCGGAAAAATGACCGCCCGCTTGATAACCTGGTTTGTGCGCCGTTATGGCGTCAACATGGCTGAGGCCGCCAATCCAGATGTCGCCAGTTACGCTACCTTCAATGCTTTTTTTACCCGCGCACTTAAAGAAGGGGTTCGCCCGTTGGCTCAGGCTGACCTGATTTGCCCGGTCGATGGCGCCATCAGCCAGTTTGGCCTGATGCAGGGCGCACAGATCTTTCAGGCCAAGGGTCATGACTATTCAAGTACTGCGCTGGTCGGTGGCGATGCGGCCCTGGCCAGCCGCTTTGACGATGGCAGTTTTGCCACTCTGTACCTGAGCCCCAAGGACTACCACCGTATTCACATGCCCTGCGACGGGCGTCTGAGTCGCATGATTTATGTGCCGGGCGACCTGTTCTCGGTGAATCCGACCACGGCGCGTGGCGTGCCGGGCTTGTTTGCTCGCAATGAGCGGGTGGTCTGTGTGTTTGAATCAGCGCGCGGCCCGTTTGTGTTGGTGCTGGTCGGCGCCACCATCGTTGGCAGTATGGCGACGGTTTGGCATGGCGTGGTGAACCCGCCACGCGGGGGGAGCATTTGCGAGTGGCATTACGATGAAAAGCCGGTGCGGCTGCAGCAGGGCGAGGAGATGGGCCGTTTCCTGCTGGGCTCCACCGTGGTGATGCTGTTTCCCAAGGGCCCGCTGCAGTTCAATCCGGCTTGGACCCCTGCGGGTGCCGTTCAGGTGGGTCAAGTCATGGGTCGCCAGTCGTAGGCTACGCCGCTATTTGAAAATAACGGTTTTGTGGCCGTTGATCAGTACCCGGTGCTCGCTATGCCATTTGACGGCGCGGGCCAGCACCTGACTTTCGGTGTCGCGGCCCAGAGTGGTCAGGTCTTCCACGGTTTTTGTGTGATCGACCCGCGCCACGTCCTGCTCAATGATCGGACCTTCGTCCAGATCGGCCGTGACGTAGTGTGCGGTCGCCCCGATCAGCTTGACGCCCCGGTCATGCGCCTGGTAATAAGGTTTGGCGCCCTTGAAACTGGGCAGGAACGAGTGGTGAATGTTGATGGCGCGCCCTGACAGTTTACGGCACAGGTCATCGCTAAGCACTTGCATATAGCGCGCCAGTATCACCAGTTCGGCCTCTTCATTCTGAATGATTTCAAACTGCTTGGCCTCGACCTGTGCCTTGCTGGCCGCGGTCACGGGCAGATGGTGAAACGGCACGTTGTAGCTGGCGGCGAGTTGGTAAAACTCGCGGTGGTTGGAAATAATGGCCCGGATGTCGAGCGCTAGGTAACCGCTTTTCCAGCGAAACAACAGGTCGTTGAGGCAATGCCCTTCTTTACTGACCATGAGCACAGCGCGCATGGGCTGCGCCCGCGCGTGCAGGCTCCATTGCATCTGGTAGGGCACAGCAAACTCGCTGAGCTGCGCGTTCAGCGCCTCATGTGTCAGTTGCACGCAGGCAAACTGCACCCGCATAAAGAACAGGCCGGTGCCGGGGTCGTTATATTGGGCGGCTTCTTCAATATTGCCGCCGCGCTCCAGCAAAAAGCCGGATACCGCGTGCACCAGTCCCAAACGGTCCGGGCAGGACAGGGTAAGAATGTAAGTAGGGTTCATAGAGCGTGAATTGTCGCAGGGCTGACGCAGGTCGGGCGCGACCCGGGATCAATCAAGTCAGGGCGGGTCTGCTGCAGCAGGTTGCTTTTGTTGCACCCTGAAGCGGGCGCAGTAATCGACGACCGGTGCCGGCGTGGCGGGCCAGACTTGGTCGAATTGGGCGGTCGACTGCGGCGTCTGTTGGGTTTGCAGAAAAATAGTTTGGACCTTGAAGTCCGGCGCCAAGTAGCGGGGAATGCCCAAGTTGCGATCAACATGGCCGCTGCCGGCCAGCAAGACGACGGTTTTGCCTGGCTGGGCCGCTTGCATGAGGGTTTGCGCCATCGATTCGTCGCGTGCGATCTGGATCCGGGTCATGGGGCCAATCTGACTTTCAGGCAGCAGGTCGCAATGGCCCTGACGGATGTTTTGTTGTTGTATTTTGAGGGCCGATGCGGGCAACAAGCGGTCGAAACGCGGCTCGCCCATGGCGGGCCGCAGTCGGTCACCGGGCAGGTTGGCGCCGATCACTGGGATGCCGGCGCGCACGGCCTCCATCACGGCCGGTCCGTAAGCGGACCAGGGCCAGGCCAGGTTGTTCCATTGCAGGGCGGCGCGGACCTGAGTTTCACTGGCTTGCGGGTCGAGTCGGGTGGTGGACTGCCCGGCCTCGGCCATCTCCAGCGCCAGCGCCGCCAGCCGCTGTTGGCTGATCAGGTGGGCGATCACCCGGAGATGGATACGCTGATGGTCGGGGGCATCGTGCTGCTCGCCCAGCAAAAGAGCATCGGTAGGCGTCGCCTGAATGAGTTGACGGAGTTGCACGGTCAGCGCGGGGTCGTTATAGCGGTCGGGTACCGGTGTGACACAAGCCGTCAGGCTCAGGAGAAACGCGATGATGCAAAGAAAACGAACCCGCATGGGTGCGGTTATCCGGGACAACATGTCAAGTCAACTTGGGGTGAATCAGATCAATGCATGATCACCGGGTTTTGCGCCAGTTCGGCGTACTGCTCTAGGGTGTCTTCGACTTCTTCCTGGGTCGGTGTGTTTTCTTGCCAGGCGGAAATGTGTTGTTGAAACAACTCGGCCCAAGAACCGTCGAGGTAAACTTCTTTTTTGGCACGCTTGTCGACAATCTCGAAGCCGTGGCGCGCCAGTGTTGGCACCAGCACTATGGGTGCGTCACTGGCTTGATCTGCAGGCGCTGCGGCGTTGGCTAGCATGTGCGTCACAGAGTAGGTGTCAGAGTCGTAAAGCGT
>JBLHZH010000095.1:0-7893 GCA_047629695.1 Rhodoferax sp. | reverse complement strand
GGGGTTGTCACAAGAAACACTCGCGGCCGATGCTGAACTTGACCGGAGTTATATGGGCGGCATTGAGCGAGGTGAACACAACTTGACAATGATGAACCTCTACTAGATTTCCAAGGCGCTTAGGGTCTGCCCGTCAATGCTTCTGGTTTCAGCAGGCCTTTAGCCCATTACTGGATTCAACACAAGTCGCCGAAATTTGATAGGAATAAAAGCTGCTAGGCGCTTGATCGAGTGCGATGTTCAACTGACAGATTGAAAATGTTACTGACACTCACCAAATCTAGTCATGGGCCTGCTTAAGACCCTAATGAGTCAGTCGACTTCCTGAAATTCCCGCCAGATAGCTGTCACTGCGCGTCACGATTCGACACCTAGATTCACATGGCAGGTGTATAGCGAGGATCATATCCAACAGGACGCAACCCAAAAGTTCGCTTGCGCGCAAGACGCAGCGCTGACGGCGAGCAAGCCCAGACCGCCCCGATATAACCACAGCCAACACCCGCTCAGGTTCTCCATCCGCGCACGCGACTGTCACATTTCGAACGCATATTTGAAGGTGTGAGGGTAAATACGGAGGAGGAGATGACTCCATAACCCTGCTTTCCATATAACCATGCTTTCCATATAACAATGCGTCCGTTTAGCATTTCGAGCTTAAAACCGCTTTTTTATAAATAGGAGTTGTGTGGACGTGAATCAATCAATCGCTGCAACAAACAATCCGATAGCAAATTTAGCCCCGGAATCGGGTTCGCTGGAAATCGTCTTACGCGAATTCCTTGCCTTCAAGCTCGGAAACGAGGAATACGGCATCGACATTCTGAGCGTGCAGGAAATCCGCTCGTTTGAGAAGCCTACCCACATGGCCAACGCTCCGGCCTACATCCTTGGGGTGGTCAACCTGCGCGGCGTGATCGTGCCCATCGTGGACATGCGCATCAAATTCAACCTGAGTCAAGTCAACTATGACACCCTCACGGTGGTGATCGTGCTCAACATCGGCAAACAGGTGGTGGGCATGGTGGTCGATGGGGTTTCCGACGTGATCACCCTCGCGCCAAAACAACTGCACCCCGTACCTGAGTTCTCCTCGACCATCGGTAGCGACCACTTGCTAGCCATCGGCTCGCTGGAAAACCGCATGCTGATCCTGCTCGACATCGAAAAGCTCATGACCAGTGCCGAGATGGGACTGGCCAATGACATAGGTCATTAAACTGCCACAACAACGAGGATAAATCATGATTTTTAGTAATATGAAAATCGGGGTCCGCCTGGGGCTTGGATTCAGTCTGGTACTCCTGATGCTGATCGCACTAACAGTGCTTGGCATCAGCCGTGTGTCAAACATCAACAGCAGCCTTAGCACCATTGGTGACGTCAACAGCGTCAAGCAGCGTTACGCCATTAACTTTCGCGGCAGCGTTCATGACCGAGCCATCAGCGTGCGTGACGTCGCGCTGGAGCCCAGCAAAGACGCCATTCAGACGCAACTCAATCTGATAAAGAAGCTGGCCGACGATTACGCCCAGTCAGCAGGTCCGCTGGACCAAATGTTTGCGAGCGGCAAAGAGGTAACAGAAGATGAGCGCTCTGCGCTGGCCAAAATCAAGGAAATCGAGGCTAAGACACTGCTGCTGACGGCAAAAGTGATTGAGCTTCGCCAGGCTGACAAGGGTGAGGAAGCGATCAAACTTCTTCTTACGGAAACACGTCCGGCCTATGTGGAATGGCTTGCTAGCATCAACCGGCTGATTGATCTTGAGGAATCAAAAAACAAGATCGAGTCTGCCAATGCCCGTGCCGTTGCGCAAACCTTTGAGATCTTGATGATGGTGACGTGTTTTGCTGCCATCGTGTTGGGAGCGTTGATTGCTTGGCTCATCACACGCGGCCTTGTGAGTCAACTCGGTGGTGAGCCCGGCACAGCTGCCGAGCTGGCCCGTTCCGTGGCGCAAGGTGACCTCAGCGTGCACATTGACGTGAAGCCGGGGGACAGCACTAGCCTGATGGCGCAGCTCCAAGCGATGCAGACAAGCCTGTCCAATGTTGTTGCTAAGGTCCGCATGGGCTCTCAGAGCGTCTTCACTGCCAGCTCCGAAATCGCCCAGGGTAACCACGACCTGAGTGCCCGCACCGAAAGCCAGGCCAGCGCACTGGAAGAAACCGCCGCCAGCATGGAAGAACTCAGTTCCACCGTCAAGCAAAACGCCGACAACGCCAAACAGGCCAACCAGTTGGCACAAAACGCCAGCGCCGTGGCGGTCAAGGGCGGCGAGGTGGTTGCCCAAGTGGTTGACACCATGAAAGGCATCAACGACTCGTCCAAGAAAATTGCCGACATCATCAGTGTCATCGATGGCATCGCCTTCCAGACCAACATTCTGGCGCTCAATGCAGCGGTGGAAGCAGCCCGAGCTGGCGAGCAGGGCCGTGGCTTTGCGGTGGTGGCCACCGAGGTGCGCAGTCTGGCCGGGCGCTCGGCTGAAGCAGCCAAGGAAATCAAGAGCCTGATCGACGCCAGTGTGGAGCGCGTCGAGCATGGCACGGTGCTGGCCGATCAGGCTGGTGCCACCATGACCGAGGTGGTGGGCTCGATCCGTCGTGTCACGGACATCATGGGTGAGATCAGCGCGGCCAGCAACGAGCAGAGCCAGGGCGTGGCGCAAGTGGGCGAGGCAGTCACACAGATGGACCAGGTCACGCAGCAAAACGCTGCGCTGGTCGAGGAAATGGCCGCAGCAGCGAACAACCTCAAATCTCAGGCGCAAGACCTTGTCAGCACGGTGGCGGTGTTCAAGTTGTCTCAAGGTCAGGGCGAATACGCCCCAAGCCACCATACCGCCGCACCAGCACCGGCAAGCCACAGCGCACCGAAGCAGTCTGCCCCAGTCAGGAAGGCGGCACCCAAGTTCAAGACCGCCTCCAAGCCAGTGGCATTAGGTGCGCCTGCGGCGTCGCCCAAGGCCGCGCATGACAGGGGCGTAAAAGGGGACGCTGATGACTGGGAAAGCTTCTAACTGAAATCATCGACTGGTGCGCAGCCATGAAAAATGCCACCCCACGAAAGAGCACCAAGACAACTGTTTCTGATCTTGTTGTTGCCTTGAGTGATCTGCGAGATATATGAGTTAATGCCTCGCTGATGCTGCAAGACATCAGGCTTGACCTTGATTCAGTGCGGCGAATTGCGGCGATTGAGAGTTCAAGTGAGTTGCTGAAAAAGGTCAAAGCTCGGGAGGGTGTCCCGAATTTTGTGTAAACGGGGCTGGTTTAGCCCCTGTTTTTCTTAAGCCACCAATCATGCAGACTTCCAGGCTTTCTGCTGGTCAGCTTTCCTGGCTGGGAGGACACGCAGGGCGATGAGTGAAAGGTGAAAAAGGCCCTGCGGAAGACGCTTTTCAACAGTCCAAAAATCAAAGTCCGACAAACATATGGGATAGTGAACTGACGAACCGTCTAATTGAACTTCCCTCCAACAGCCTGTCGTGGACGGCAGCTAACGCTGCATTGCCGACCGTCAATTTGGAGAATTGATCTCGCAAACGATTGATATGTTCTGGCATATCCAGTCGAATATTCGAAAGTCAGGTCCTCATGGCAGCAACCGATTTCAATGGGAACTGACTTGACCGTAAACGGAAATCGGCGAATAGACCGTCACTGCCTATGAAGAGTCTTAGGTCTCCGTGCAGTATGCGCCCGCGTGCGAAACATTCAGCATTACGTCAGTTTTTTAGCCCAACAAAGCCCTCAAAGCCTTGTCTGACGAGGCTTTGAGTCGTTTCTAAGGGTTTGGCTTTTTGAGTTTTGGTATCAAACCCCTCACGCAACCCCTGCAACCCTTCGGCTGGTGGCGAATAACCACGTACAACGACGAAGCTGATTTTCCGGACAACCCAATGAGAACAACGGCTTTCAGCCAAAAAACGCCACCGCGAAGGGTGGCGTATATAAGTTTAGTGCGCTGGCGGGGATCGAACCCAATACTCTTTCCCCTCTACATCGCCAAAATTTGGACTCCGTTTGTAGCAGACTTTTGCGGTGATTTCACTGATGCAGCTTCAATACAATGAATCCTTAAAAGTGTGAACTGATCGTCTGCAAGGTAGTGGGTGCCGACCTCCACGAAAGTCAAGTTACTGAATTGTTAAAGTCCAAATTTTGCCGACCTGTTACGGGTCATTGGTCAGAGCGTGTAACCGGCTGAATTGCCGACCGTGAATTCACATCCAACAAACATCCTTAAGGTGACTCCATCGCCTTCAAAAGCGCGGGCAACACAAGACCCGCTCCGGCGAGCGTAAGGTGGTCAGCATCCCAAAACAATCCCACCCCATCGCGAACAAACCAACACTGACTTGCATCACAAAAGGTGTCAGTTAAGTCAAGTGTCACAAGCTTGCCGGGGTAGCGCGTCTTCATGGATGAAGCTGTCGTGCGCCAGTGGATCAAACGTTCGTTAAAGCTCTGGACGCGCGTGGTGACATCCCGGGCTAGCGTCATTTCCATGACAGGCGTGCGCCCAAAAAGCTGTGTGGTTGCCCACTCCTGTGCGACAGCGCGTTTGGCCTCAGGCAAAGGACCAAGAAAAATTACTTTGTAATTTTTTTCCAGTAGTCGTTCTGCCGCCTTCCAAGCACGATCCACCCGGATGGGTTCGTTTTGACGGATTGCAATAATTACGGTTTTAATGGAAGGCGTATTGTCGATGCGCTGCAAAACTTCTTCATTGTGAGCATCACAGATATCGCCTCTCGGTTGATCTGGAAAAGCCGGCTCACACCCAGGTCGATGAAAAAGATAGCCAGACACCGGGCTCTTATCAAGCGCCCCACGCAATACCTCCAAAAATTGAAGACTGTGTGAGTCCCCCCATATCGCTATGCCAGGCTTATCACTGGGAACACCAAAATCACAGGCCCAAGAAGAGTTTGGTAATGCCCGGGGCAGGTCCCAACAGCGCTTATTGAGCGGTGGTTCAAAATGTGCTGCGGTAATTGCGCCATTCAAATAGGTTGGAAGCCGAGAGGGGACGCCATCGTGCGTCCAGATGGCAACACCAGTCGCCGTGAATGCCGTAAAAGTAACTGCGTAAGCGCCGTACAGTTTGCGCGCATTCCAGAACACTCTGTTCGATCGGAAAGGAGACTCGACAAAGCGCCATGAAAGTAACGCCAGCCCCCAAGTTGCTGCCAGTAACACCCACAAGGTGATGCCACTCGTAGTCACTGGCTCGCTATTCATCAGCTTCCAGCAAACAATCAAGGGCCAGTGCCACAAATACAGCGAGTATGAAATCGTGCCAACGTGTTGCACGACACGGTTACAGACAAGGGGACCTGCCGCCTGACCAGACCCCAGCACAATGATGCTTGCGACTAAAAGTACGGGAACCAGCGTCCAAAGACCGGGCCAGACCACCCCCTTTGGAAGCAAAAAACAAGAAGCAATCAGGGCCACCCAAGCCACAGTAACAAGGCCTTTGCGGGCGACACCCAAGATGGCCAATCGTCCCGGTGTACCTTGTGTGAACCATGCCACCAGACAACCGGCAAGAAACTCCCATGCCCTAGCCGTAAAGGCGAAAAAGACCGTATCCGGTGACCGACTACCCATGACAATCGCGGTGGCCAATGAAGTGGCTGTTAGCGCAGCAGTGGCAAGCAAACGCAACCGGGTCGGTAGTCTGAACGCGACCATCAGAAAAAAAGGTAAGAGCAGGTAAAACTGCGCCTCCACCGACAGTGACCATGTGTGCAACAGCGGTTTGTACTGTGCACCTAAATCAAAGTAGCCTTGCTGACTGGCGAAGGAAATGTTGGAAACGAAAGACACCACCGAGAGCACATTGCGCACCAGCAGCCTGTAGTCACCGGGCAGCATATAAAGCCAGCCCCAAAGGTAAACGGCTATGCACACCACAACAAGTGCCGGCAAAATTCGGCGAATGCGGCTAACCATGAACGCTGAAAGCCGGAACTGACCTGCTGCAATCTGAGTGCTAACTTGCCCTCCGATCAGGAAGCCCGAAATGACAAAAAATACATCCACGCCGATGTAACCTGACGACGCCCCGAGCATGTCGAAGTGATAAAAAATTACTGACATCACGGCCAAGGCCCTTAGCGCATTGATATCAGGGCGAAAGCTATAGTTCTCGGAAGCAGAAAAAGTCATATTGGCCGATGTACGGGGGTTCAAAATTGATGGCACATGTCTGTTAGCGATTAAAAAATCGCTGTGTAAAGCGAGATAGGTACCAATATTACTTCTAGATACCTGTCAATTGTCGGGCAGCCATCGGGATGCTCTGAATAGCTCGTAGCCTTCTAGCACTGCAAGTTGATATCTTCAAAAAAATTAAAGCAGTTCAAGTGAGAATTATGAAATCAAGCTGAGGGATGGTTTGTAAAACACCACCACCTCAAGATTCGAATACAGAGTTGAGGGTGTAAGAAGTTTTGTGTAAACGGTCTCTTGGCCGGAAACTGCCGTCTTGTCTGGCAGCACCCGCAACGGGCGCAGCCAGAAAACGCTCAAGGGCGATTTTGGCGAATTACCTATTGAAATCGCGCGCGACCGCCCGGGCACTTTTGAGCCCTAACTGCTTGGTAAGCACCAGACACACTGGAGCGGCTTTGACGACAAGATGCTGTCGCTGTCCGCCCGCGGCATGACGGTGCGCAAGATTCAAGCTCACCGGCTGGAAATGTACGGAGCCGAGGTTTCGCCCACTTTGATGTCTTCGGTGACTGATGCCGTCATGGACGAGGTCAAAGCCTGGCAGTCGCACCACTGGAAGCGCTGCACCCCATCGTTTACATGGACTGCATTCACGTCAAGGTGCGCGATAACAGTGCCGTGCGGGTCAAGGCCCTGTATCTCGTCATTGGCGTCAACCTAGAGGGCCTCAAGGAGGTGTTGGGGCTTTGGATGGCCCAGACGAAAGGCGCCAAGTTCTGGCTGCAGGGGTGGTCACCGAACTTGAAAACTGCGGCATTCAAGACCTCTTCATCGCCTGTATGGATGGTTTAAAGGGCTTTCCTGAAGCGATTGAAGCGGTGTATCCGAAGCTGAACGACAACTCACGGCATTCGAGGTCAAATGGGACAACTCCTTCGCGCCGATTAGGCAGTCCTGGCGGCGAAACTGGTCGTGCTTGACGTCGTTCTTTAATTACCCGCCCGACATACGCAAAGTGATTTACACAACCAATACCATTGAGTCGGTGAACATGAGCCTGCGTAAAATAACCAAGACCCGCGGCTCGTTCCCGACAGATAACCCCGTGTTCAAGCTGTTCTATCTGGCGCTGAACAACATCAGCCAGTAATGGACGATGCCGTTTCGGGATTGCAAGGCCGCATTGAACCGATCTACCATTCAGTTTGACGAGCGCATACCGCGCGTCTAACTCAACCGCCGTTTATATAAAATTCGGGGCACCCCCCGACTCAATCACGTCGCACATTATCTGGCGTGCTTTAAACAGTGGCCAGCTGCGGATGGTTACATGATCACAAGGGACGCAACACCTGATCTAGGCGCGACCGGGTAAGCTGGTTGTGAATCTATCCTAGAGTTGGCTTGCAATCTTGCTTGGGACTGTCTTACCTGAAATCGATATAGGTAAACATATTTTAATAAACCACACAGACTTTCTATAAGAAAGCTAGGGTGTTGGCTGAATGTCGGCTTCCAGTGAGTTGCTGACCGTCAAATTGAAAATTTGATCGTACAAACCAATTGACATGCTCCAACATATCCAGCTGAGTCCACGGCCATCATGCCTTCAAGGTGACAACCGGCTGCAATGGACACAGGCTTGAGCATGACTAAAAATCAGCGAATGACTCTTTCCGTCCAATAAATATTTTCAGCATCAGA
>JBLHZH010000094.1:0-7897 GCA_047629695.1 Rhodoferax sp. | reverse complement strand
CGCTTTGGGTAGGCCGGAAACAAGCCACGAAACCTCGTCTCTGCGAGGCCACAGGCCGTGGCAGTCCATGCCACTTTTTCATCTGTGAGCAGCGCGACGGTCTAGAAAGTCCAAGGCTGCAGCGCTACCGAGGTAGCCTTATAAATTTTTTGCATAGATTCCATAAAAGTTAGCCTTGGACAAACTCAGCTGCAAGTTTTACAGTGACCTCTGAACTCACGCTAAAGGTTTTCGCATGTCATTACCCTCTCATTCATCAGCTGCCATTCCGTCTTACCTGCAAGCCGGACATCTTGGGCCTTGGGGCATCTATCTGCAACAGGTTGACCGTGTCATCCCCTACCTGGGTAACCTAGCGCGCTGGGAAGAAACACTGCGTCGTCCCAAGCGTGCCTTGATCGTGGACGTGCCGATTCATCTGGATAATGGCACCGTGGCCCACTTTGAAGGCTACCGCGTACAGCACAACACCACGCGTGGCCCGGGCAAAGGTGGCGTACGTTTTCATCAGGATGTGACATTGTCCGAAGTCATGGCCCTGTCGGCCTGGATGTCAATCAAGAATGCGGCCGTCAACGTGCCATTTGGCGGTGCCAAGGGCGGCATCCGGGTCGATCCTAAAACTCTGTCATTAGGTGAACTGGAGCGTATGACGCGTCGCTACACGAGCGAAATTGGCATCATTATTGGCCCCACCAAGGACATTCCAGCACCCGACGTCAACACCAACGAGCAAATCATGGCCTGGATGATGGACACCTACTCGATGAACGAGGGCGCTACTTCCTCAGGTGTGGTGACCGGAAAACCGATTGATTTGGGTGGCTCAATGGGCCGCCGCGATGCCACTGGACGCGGCGTCTTCACACTCGGCTGTGAGGCCGCCCGCCACATTGGCCTCGACGTGGCCACCGCGCGGGTCGCGGTGCAGGGCTTCGGCAATGTCGGAGGCGTTGCCGCTAGGTTATTTGCCCAGGTAGGCGCACGCGTGGTGGCGGTACAAGACCACGGTGGCAGCATTTACCAGGACAGCGGGCTGGATGTGCCGGCACTGCTGGCCCATGTGGCAGAACACAGCACGGTGGCCGGCTTTGCCCAAGCCGAGGTGATGCAACCGGACGAGTTCTGGGAGGTCAATTGTGACATCCTGATTCCGGCCGCGCTGGAGCAGCAAATTACCGAAGCCAATGCCGAGCGCATCAAGGCGCGGTTGGTGATTGAAGGTGCCAACGGGCCCACCACACCAGCAGCAGATGACATTTTGCAATCGCGCAACATCATGGTGCTGCCCGATGTGATTGCCAATGCTGGCGGTGTGACAGTAAGTTATTTTGAGTGGGTACAAGATTTTTCCAGCTTTTTCTGGACTGAAGACGAAATCAACGCCCGCCTGGACCGCATTCTGAAAGACGCCTTCACCGGCATTTGGGACGTCGCGCAGGAGAACCGGGTGAGCCTTCGCACCGCCACCTTTATTGTGGCCTGCAAGCGTATCCTGCATGCCCGCGAGCTGCGTGGCCTCTACCCTTGAAGGGAACGAGGTCATGGGCTGGCACGGCCTGCGACCTCCCAAAAATAAGAAGTTTTTAGGTCTTCTCGGACCCCTTATTGCAACGGGCCCTTGAGGGATTCCGGTAGGTTAAAAGGCAATACGGCAATACCCTCCTCCATCAGAGACTCGGTTTCGGCCGGCGAGGCCTGACCGCGAATCCCCCGCTCTTCGGTTTCGCCGTAATGCATCCGGCGGGCTTCTTCGGCAAAACGGGGGCCTACATCGTCAGTGTTGGCCATCACGCGACGCGCCATGGCGAGCCAAGCAGTTTGCAGTGCGATGTCCGACTCCGGAGGTCCATCAGCCAGCGCTGGAGCAGGGGCTTGCGTGGTCGGCGCCGCGACACCCAGATTTAAACGTGGAGCACTTAACTTGCGGGTAATGGTTTCATCACCGCACAGGGGACAAGCCACCAGATGGCGCGCGTGCTGACTCAAAAAATCGTCTTCGGAAGCGAACCAGCCCTCAAAAACATGCTGCTGGCCACACTGGAGATCAAGAACTTTCATGCAGTTATTATCCGGTGCGTACAGGCACTGTGGCGACCTGCCAAGCCAATGGCCATGCGCCCGACAAGACGTTTTGCAACCAGAGGGTAGCGGTGAGCGTCTTGCCATCGGTTACCTGACCGTCGCGGCACCATTGCAGCAGTTGGTCTGGCGTTGCGGTGAAGACATCCAGAAACTCGCCAGCATCAAGTTGGCGCGCACCAGCGGTCAGGCCACGGGCAAACCAGATATCAATAAATTCTGTCGCATAGGAAATAACCGGGTGTAAGACCCCGGCATGCGCCCACTCCAGTGCGCTATAACCGGTTTCTTCAAGCAACTCACGCTGCGCGCAGCACTGGCTCGCTTCTCCGGGATCAAGCTTACCAGCCGGAAATTCCAGCATGACGCGACTCACGGGGTAACGAAATTGGCGCTCCAGCACCACCTGTAACTCACCCGAGGGCAGCTCCAGCAAGGGAACAATCATGACAGCACCCGGGTGCACGATATACTCACGGGTAGCAGTTGAGCCATCAGGCAACTGCACCGTGTCGCGAAATGCATGCAAAAAACTGCCCTTGACCAACTCCTCGCTGGCCAGTTTTACTTCAACCAGATGCCGGTCGTTCGCGGGTACGACCGAATCAGGCACGGTGCTTAAGGAGGTAACGATAAATGAAACCTGGAAAAGCAAAAGTCACAAACAAAGTCCCTGTGATGGCGTAGAACTCCCAGGTTTGCGGCGCGATCTGACCCGCCCGTTTTTCCAGCAGCAAAGCCAGAGCCCCCACCACAAAATAAAACGCCACCAGCTCCATCAAACGTACCAACAGGGTCTTGGATTTTGCCAGCGACACCACCAACATCAAACGCCGCGTAAAAAATGGCAAATTGGCCGCGGTGAAAGCCAGCAACACCACCAGCCAGATGGAAACAGATTGGGTCATAAGTGGATCAGGTCCCCAACATTTGCACGATCACGTCGGCGCACAGTGTCATCAAGCCACCGGGCACCAAGCCCAGCAACAACACCAGGCCTCCGTTGAGCGTCAGCACAGCACGAACATCAAACGGTGCCGACACCGTACTGGCCGTGATGGGCGCATCAAAGTACATGACCTTGACCACGCGCAGGTAGTAAAAGGCACCAATCAGGGACATCATGACAGCAAATATTGCCAGCCCGATATGGACCGCCTCGCCAGAGGCGATCAGCGCCTGCAGCACCGAAAGTTTGGCGTAGAAACCCACCATCGGCGGAATGCCGGCGAGCGAGAACATACAGACCGCCATAATCCCGGCGTACAGCGGACTACGTTCGTTGAGGCCAGCGAAATCAGAGATCTCTTCGCTCTCGAAGCCGTCCCGGGCCAGCAACAAAATAACACCAAAGCTGGCCAGTGTTGTCATCACGTAGGTGATGACATAAAACATGGACGAACTGTAGGCATTGGCCGCCGACAGGATGCTGCCATTGACCACACCGGACATCAGACCCAGCAAAACAAAGCCCATTTGTGAAATAGTCGAGTAAGCCAGCATGCGCTTCAGGTTGGTCTGGGCGATGGCTGCTAGATTACCAATCAGCAGTGAACCGATGGACAGCACCATCAACATCTGCTGCCAGTCAATCGCCAGCGGCAACATACCCTCGACCAACAGACGAATAAAGATGGCAAAAGCGGCCAGTTTGGGCGCGCCGCCAATTAGCAACGTGACCGACGTAGGGGCCCCCTGGTAGACATCGGGAATCCACATGTGAAACGGCACGACACCGAGCTTGAAGGCCAGGCCGGCCACTACAAAGACCAGACCAAAGACCAACACCTGGTGTTTCACCTGGCCTGAATTAATCGCCTTGAAGACCTCGGTAATGTCGAGCGAGCCAGTGGCGCCATACATCATCGACAAACCATACAAAAGGAAACCAGAAGCCAAAGCACCCAACACAAAGTACTTCATGGCGGCCTCGGTGGCCGTGGCATTGTCGCGGCGCAAAGCCACCAGCGCATAGCTGGACAGAGTAAGCAACTCCAGGCCCATATAAATCACTAGAAAATTGTTGCCCGAGATCATGATGAACATGCCCAACAACGCAAACATGCTGAGGGTAAACATTTCACCGCCACGCAACATATCGCGGTCGCCCGCATAAGGCCGGCCATACACCAGGGTGACCATCACTGCAATAGTAGCAAAGCACTTGAGCCAGTTGCCCATCGGGTCACTGACCACCATGTTTCCAAAGCCATAAACGGTGGCACCGCCGCTGGCATAAAAAGCCTGCAGCGCCGCTATACCAGCCAGCGTGAGCAGGGTCAAGACATAGGTGCCGGTGCGACGCGGACTTTTTACGCCGAGGTCAGTCAAGGCAATGACACAGCCCATGACGAGCAGAATGATTTCCGGGAAAACCGAAATCCAACTGAGTTTATCGATCATTTTCCATCTCTTAATTCAAGGTATTCAATTCAGACTGATCAGTTCAGCTTGGACAAGGCGACGTGTTTAAGCAGTTCCAACACCGAGGTATCCATCACATCGGTGAACGGCTTGGGATAAATACCCATGAACAACACCGCCACAGCCAACAGACTCAACATCAAAAATTCGCGGTTGTTGATGTCAGTCAGCGACTTGACATCGGGGTTGGCCACTGGACCCAAGTAAACCCGCTTGAACATCCACAAGGTGTAGGATGCGCCAAAAATCAATGCACTGGCAGCGGCAAAACCGAGCCAGAAATTGGCCTTTATAGCACCTAGGATTACCATCCACTCACCGACAAAACCGGCCGTACCAGGCAGGCCGCAATTGGCCATGGCAAACAGCAGTGCGAATGCAGCAAATTTGGGCATGGTGTTGACAACCCCGCCGTAACTCGAAATCTGACGGGAATGCACCCGGTCATAAAGGACGCCAATCGACAGGAACATGGCCGCCGAGACAAAGCCGTGGGCAATCATTTGCACAATGCCACCAGAGACACCGAGATCGTTAAAGATAAAGAAACCCAGGGTCACGAAGCCCATGTGGGCGACCGAGGAATAGGCCACCAGTTTTTTCATGTCCTGCTGCACCAGCGCCACCAACGCCACATAAATGATGGCAACAATGGACAGGACAATCATCAGCCAGGCCCATTCACGCGCAGCATCAGGGGCAATCGGCAAGGAAAAGCGCAGAAAACCATAAGCCCCCAGCTTCAGCATGATGGCCGCCAGCACGGCAGAGCCGCCAGTCGGCGCTTCAACGTGAACATCTGGCAGCCAGGTATGCACCGGCCACATTGGCACCTTTACGGCAAAAGCAGCCAAGAAGGCAAAGAATACCAGGGTCTGCTCTAGGCTGCCAAGACGCAATTGGTGCCACACTGCCAGATCAAAACTGCCACCTGATTTGATGTACAGAAAGATCAGCGCAATCAGCATGAAGAGCGAACCGAGCAACGTGTACAGGAAAAACTTGAAGGCAGCGTAGATTTTGTTGGGACCGCCCCAGATGCCGATGATTAGATACATCGGGATCAATGTCCCCTCAAAAAACACATAGAACAGCAGGCCATCGAGCGCGCAAAACACACCGATCATCAGACCGCTCAAAATCATGAAGGCCCCCATGTACTGGTTGACGCGACGCGTTATAGCCTCCCAGCTAGCAATCACCACCACTAGGTTGATGAAAGACGTCAGCAGCACAAACCAGAGTGAAATACCGTCTACACCGAGGTGGTAGTTGATATTAAAGCGCTCAATCCAGGGCGACCGCTCGACAAACTGCATAGCAGCGGTGCCGAGTTCAAAGCTGCCATACAACGGCAGAGTGACAAGAAAACTGACAAGGGCACCAATCAGGGCGACCCAGCGAACGGCCCGCACCTGATCATCACGTCCCAGTGCCAGCAGCACGACGCCAAAAATAATTGGCGTCCAAATAGCCAGGCTCAACAAACCCATTTTTTTTCTTCTCCTACTTGAGCCAGACGAAATACGTCATCAGCACAAAAACACCCATGATCATGGCAAACGCATAGTGATACAGGTAACCTGACTGCATTTGGCGCATCAGACTCGACATCCAGGCAATCACTTTCCAGGACCCATTAACCAGCGTGCCATCAATCACCGCTTGGTCGCCCCATTTCCACAAACCATTGCCCAGGGCGCGGGTGCCGCGGGCCAGAATGTTTTCATTGATCCAGTCGAGGTAATACTTGTTTTCAAGCAGGTTATAGATGGGCTCGATACGGCGCTTGATGGCCGTGGGCAAAGCCGGATTGACCATATACATGTAGTAGGAGCTCAACACGCCAGCCAAAGCCAGCCAGAATGGCAAGGTCGTCAAGCCGTGCAAGGCCATGGCCAACGGACCGTGAAAGGCTTGGGCCAGCTCTTCCATGGCCGGATGCTTCTCGGCATCGACCGTGATGGCGCTCTTCAAAAAGTCACCAAACAGCATCGGCTCGATCGCCATGAAGCCGATCAGCACGGACGGAATCGCCAGCAAAACCAGCGGCAGCGTCACCACCCAGGGCGATTCATGCGGCACGTGAGCTGCATGGTGATCGTCCTTGTGCGCGTCATGGGCATCGTGCGCCGCATGATCATCACGAGGCTCGTCGGAGTGTTGCTCAAAACGCGGTTGGCCATGAAACACCAAGAAATACAGACGAAAGGAGTAAAAGGCGGTCACAAAGACCCCGGCCAGCACAGCGAAGTAGGCAAATCCGGCACCCGGCAAATGACTTTCCCGAACCGCTTCAATGATGCTGTCCTTAGAGTAGAAACCGGCAAACAACGGGGTTCCAATCAGCGCCAACGAACCCAGCAGGGTGGTGATCCAGGTAATCGGCATGAACTTGCGCAAGCCGCCCATCTTGCGAATATCCTGTACATGGTGCATACCGATGATGACCGAGCCAGCCGCCAGAAACAGCAGGGCCTTGAAGAAGGCATGGGTCATCAGGTGGAATACGGCTACCGAGTAAGCTGAGGCACCCAACGCCACCGTCATATAACCCAGCTGTGACAGTGTGGAGTAAGCAATGACGCGTTTGATGTCGTTCTGGATGATGCCCAGAAAACCCATAAACAAGGCCGTGATACCACCAATCACCATGATGAAGTTGAGGGCGGTGTCGCTAAGCTCAAACAAAGGTGACATGCGTGCCACCATAAAAATACCGGCTGTCACCATGGTGGCAGCATGGATCAGCGCCGAGATCGGTGTTGGACCTTCCATTGAATCAGGCAACCAGACGTGCAGCGGGAACTGCGCCGATTTGCCCATAGCTCCAATAAACAGGCAAATGCAGATGACGGTGATAAGCATCCACTCGGTACCCGGGAACAGCAGCGAGGCGAGTTGCGCCCTCTGCGCAAAAGCTTCGGTGTAATTCAGCGTACCGGCGTAGGCCACCATCAGGCCAATACCCAGGATAAAGCCGAAGTCACCAACGCGGTTGACCAGAAAAGCCTTCATGTTGGCAAAAATAGCGGTCGGTTTGTTGTACCAGAAGCCAATCAACAAATAAGATACCAGTCCCACCGCCTCCCAACCAAAGAACAGTTGCAACAGGTTGTTGCTCATGACCAGCATCAACATGGCGAAAGTAAAAAGCGAGATGTAGGCGAAAAAACGGTTGTAGCCTGCGTCATCCTTCATGTAGCCGATGGTGTAGATGTGGACCATGAGAGAGACGAAGGTCACCACACACATCATCATCGCGGTCAGGCCATCGACCAGAAAGCCAATTTCCATCTTGAGACCGCCTACCACCATCCAGGTGTAAAGGGTCTCATTGAAATGGGCGCCGTCCACAACCACGCTTTGCAGCGTCAGGGCCGAGATGATG
>JBLHZH010000093.1:0-7991 GCA_047629695.1 Rhodoferax sp. | reverse complement strand
CCATTCCAGCCGAAACCAGCGTTCAATGGCTGGCATGGAGTCCAGAACGCGCTGCTCAAGTTCGTTGATGGGGCCTGTGAGCGCGGTGACAAGATGTGGAACCATGCGGCCCTCTTTGGAAAAGTGGTGGAATATTTTATGATGTGAGGTCGCCCTGACCTATCTCAAGACTTGATGTCAATCAATCTTTGTTTCTTTTATTTTTCACGACGGCCCTCTTAGGAGCGGCGTGCCAGCGGTAAGTTCAATAACAAGTTTTGCGGCTTTAATTTGAGCCGTTTCTGCTCATCCATCGCCATCGCCAGGTAGACCGGGCGTCCCGCCACCTCAGCCAGCATGTCGGCCGGGTTAACAAATTCCAGGCGAAACAAACACAAGAGGCGCGGCATGCGGTCTTCGCCAACTTCGGCACCGGCATACAGGTCGTTCAAGATAGCGCTGGCTTGGGCATCCAGCCCAACATGCCAGACCCAGTGCTCGTCAACAATCTCGCGGTCGGTCTGGATCCGCACCTCGACTTGCAGGAAGTGTGCAATCCAGCGCTCCAGCACACGGCACAAGGCCTCAAGTGCCGGCTGGCCGTGGCTCAAACTCACCACCCAATCAAAGAACTCGCTGCGCGACCAGTAAGAAGATGCGTTCTCCTCGCTAAGCACATCAAGGTCGACGCTGCGCAGCGGCGCGCCACTTTGCTTGAGCAACTCCCCCAGGCTACCAAAACCACCCGAGATGGCATGGCGCTCCACGGTTTCATCATCGGCGGCCATCACCATGCCATCCTCCAGCACCGAGATTTTCTGCGGCCGAAACAACATTTCAGCTGCACGCGCCTCCAGCGCAGTAGCACGCTCGCCCAGCACATGCAGTAGCAAAATTTGCGTCAACTGCTGCACCAGCAAAGGCGGCACGTCCACCCCTTCCCCCTGGAACAGCGCCAGGTAACTGGCCTCCAGTGTCGGTTCGGCCAGCAGGCGCATGCGAAAGCGCAGCCAGACCGCGTAGTTGTCGCTCGCATCGCGATCCTGTAGTGCCGCCAGCTCGTCTGGCGCCACAGTCCGGCGCGGCGCCTGCAGCAGGTGCTGATGCAGTGCAACTTCGGCGGCGCAGGAGCCAGGCACAGGCGCGAGTTCCGGACGCAGCAGCAGGCTGCGCAAAAAATCATCGCTGACCAGCAAGTGTCCAGCGTTATCTTGCGTCAGCAGGGCATAGCCGCAATGGGGCCAAAAATTAGGGTGCACGGCGCTGAGTATCATGTGCGCACCTCGCCCTGACCCAGGACCACGTACTTGAGCGAGGTCAGGCCTTCGATCCCAACTGGGCCGCGGGCATGAAATTTATCGGTGGAAATGCCGATCTCGGCCCCCAGACCATACTCAAAACCATCGGCAAAACGAGTGCTCGTGTTAACCATGACGCTGGCCGAATCAACCTCTCGCAAAAATTGCTGGGCATGCATATGGTCACGCGTGATGATGGCGTCGGTATGGTGGCTTGAATACTGATTGATGTGGGCAATGGCGGCGTCCACACCGTCCACTATTCTGATGCTGATGATGGGCGACAGATACTCCTCGTACCAATCCTGTTCAGTGGCGGCTTGCAGCTTGAGCACCTCAGCCGGTTCCGTTAGCACCGGGCTTTTCCCACC
The DNA here is from genome assembly GCA_047629695.1 of Rhodoferax sp. Taxonomy (GTDB): domain Bacteria; phylum Pseudomonadota; class Gammaproteobacteria; order Burkholderiales; family Burkholderiaceae_C; genus Rhodoferax. The sequence goes on along the minus strand of JBLHZH010000093.1, from coordinate 6,343 downwards.
CGTCAGGCGGACTTGCAGAATCGTTAGAGCCTCGGCATCACAACGCATCTCGACGCCCTTTTTGGCAAAGATGGCGCCAATCTGGGGCAGGAATTCTGCCGCCACTGCACGCGCAACCAACAGACCCTCGGTGGCGTTGCAGGGACTGTATTTGCTGGTCTTGGCGTTGTCGGCGATTCGCACCGCCATCTCGATATCGCAGGGGTCATCGACGTAGACGTGACAATTGCCATCCAGGTGCTTGATAACAGGCACCTTGGCATCGCGACTGATGCGCTCGATCAAGCCCTTGCCACCGCGTGGAATGATCACATCGACATACTGAGGCATGGCGATGAGCTGGCCCACCACCTCGCGGTCGGTGATTTGCACCAGCTGCACAGCGTCGACCGGCAAACCGCTTTCAGCCAGGGCCTGTTGCACCAGCCGTGCCAGCGCCTTGTTCGACTCAATCGCCTCCGAACCGCCGCGCAGGATACAGGCATTACCGCTCTTGATGGACAGGCTGGCGGCCTCGATGGTGACATTGGGGCGGCTCTCGAAAATCATGCCAAAGACGCCAATCGGTACCCGCATCTGTCCCACCCGGATGCCACTGGGCTGCTGCTTCATGCCAACGATCTCACCAATCACATCCGGCATGGCGGCCAGTTGCTCGCAGCCTTGGGCACAGATCTCCAGCGCCCGGGGCGTGAGCTGGAGTCGGTCCACCAGCGGCTCTGCCAAGCCGGCGGTCCGCGCCCGCGCCAAGTCTTTGGCATTATCGACTTGCAGAACCGCCCCGTTGGTGCGCAGCAATTCAGCCAGTTTACGCAGCGCCTTATTTTTGATCGCGGCGGGAGCTTTGGCCATCAGGGCCGAGGCGGTTTTCGCTTTTAAGCCCAGCGCCTGGGTATAGTCAATGAGAGTGGGAGCATTCATGCCGTTATTTTCGCATGCCAATTTTTTAGCGTGATCGGATAGAGGCCGGAGACGCCAGGCAGGCCAGGCACAACTGGGTGGCGAGGCGGTGCAGGGCTTGCCAGCCGTCAGCGGGCCAGTCGGGTTGCTTTAGGCCCTTGACGATGCCATCCACCTGGTGCGCCGACTGCAGCAACTGGGCCAGCAGGGCCTCACTCAGGCGCGGCAACACGCGCTCAAACAAACGCTCTTTGGCGCCCCAGACGCGCTGCTCACGCAGTGCCATCGGCAACGGGCGACCCTGGCCAATCGCGTCCTTGACACGTTTCAGGGCGCGAATATCCTCGCTCAAGGTGTAGTGCACCAGCACCTCGGCTTCGCCTTCGGCCCGCAAACCGTCCAGCATGCGCTGCACGCGCGCCAACTGGCCACCGAGTACCGCCTCGGACAATTTAAAGACGTCATAACGCGCCACATTCAGTACCGCCCCCTCTATCTGCGCGAGGCTCAACTCGCCGGGCGCAAAGAGCAAAGCCAATTTCTGTATTTCCTGGTGTGCCGCCAGCAAGTTGCCCTCCACCCGGTCGGCAAAAAATTGCAGACTCCGCTGCCCAGCCTCCCCAGCCGCCACCCGTTGGCCCTGCACTGAAAGGCGCTGGGCGATCCAGCCTGGCAAGGCGTTGCGCTCAACCGGCTCGACCTGCAGCGTGACACCAAAACTCTCCAGCGCGCTGAACCAGGCACCGCTTTTAGTCAACTTGTCCAGGCGGGGTACCATAATGAGGGTCAGCGTCGAATCGTTGCCGCGCGACTGCTCGGCCAGTTGCTGCAATGCCACGCTGCCCTCCTTGCCCGGTTTGCCGGAAGGGATGCGTAACTCGACGATCTGCTTGTCGGCAAATAAGCTCAGTGAGCCCCCCGCCGCAAGTACCTCGCTCCAGTCAAAATGGGCGCCTGCGACGGTGTGCGAAGTGCGCTCGGTAAAGCCCTGAATGCGGGCAAAGCTGCGAATCGCATCGGCCATCTCCTGCACCAACAGCGGTTCGTCGCCGTGCAGGGTGTAGAGGCTTTTCAGGCCCTTTTGCAAATGGCTGGCGAGTTGACTAGGGGGCAGTTGCATAGTCAAGTTGTACCGTGGCCAAGCGACGCAGCAACTGCTGCACGATGTCGGTCTGCATCTCGCGGTACAGCAGCGCCTCCTCAGCCTCCTTGGCCAGTACCGCCGACTCAGTGAAGCTAAGGACGCGTTGTTGCAAGATTTCAGCGTCAGGCCTCAGCTCTCGGCCCTGCGGTGTGCGCAGTCTAAAACGCAGGCGGGTACGCAGTTGAAACTCGCGCACCTGACCCGAGGAGTTAATGCCAACCACCACTTTTTCACGCTGCTCCTGCAAAATATCAAGTACCACCTGGGCTTGGGCCTGCGGCTCATTGGCCGCCAGCACCCGAACCGTGTTGCTCATGGAGCGCCGCAATTCAGTGGCCAGGCTACTACCGGGGTTGGGCAGGATGGCAATGGTCTGAAACGCATAGTTTTGTGGACCCCGCAGCTTGAAGCCGCAGCCTCCCAGCGCCACAGCCCAACCGGCCAGGCTGGCCTGGCCCAGCAACACCAGTGTTGTACGACGTTTCATATATTGAGCTCCTCAGATCACCAGATTAACCAAACGTCCAGGCACCACAATAACCTTCTTGGGCACGGCGCCTTCGGCCAGCTTCAGGAACACCGCGCTGTGCGTGGCGGCGTGTTCAATATCGGCTTTGCTGGCGCCCGCCGGCACCACAATGGCGCCGCGCAGCTTGCCGTTAATTTGCAACATCAGTTCAATCTCGTCCTGCAACAGCGCTGCCTCGTCAGGCTGCGGCCACGGGGCATCCAGCAAATCACCGTCCTGCGCGGCGTAGCCCAGCTCTGCCCACAGGGCGTGCGTCAAGTGCGGCGTAGCTGGATAAATACTGCGCAACAAGATACCAAAACCTTCGCGAACGGCGACCCGGCTACCGGCCACGCCATCATCATGAAAGTTTTCCAGGGCGTTAAGTAGCTTCATGGCACCCGACACCACAGTGTTGTATTGCATGCGCTGATAATCGTAATCAATCTGTTTGAAAACGGTGTGGACCTCCAGTCGCAGGGCTTTGGCCGCTTTGCTGAAAGTCATGCCTTTCAGCGCCGCCGGCGTCGCCCGAGGAATCCCTGCGCCAGCATCTACCAGCTTCAGTTTGGCGCCAAAATTCCAGATCCGGCGTAAAAAGCGGTAGGAGCCTTCGACACCGGCATCATTCCATTCCAGCGTCGCCTCAGGAGGTGCTGTGAACATGGTGTAGAGGCGCGCGGTGTCAGCGCCGTACTTTTCGATCAGGTCCTGCGGGTCAACGCCGTTGTTTTTGCTCTTGCTCATGGTACCCACCCCCTCATAGGTGATGAGCGTACCAGCCGGCAAATTGCCTTTGGCAACTTTGAGTCGGGCACCCGTGACCTTACCCGAGGCATCCGGAATGTCTTCCACCTCATGTGGCCAAAAGTACTCGATACCCCCCTTGTCGGTTTTGCGCGAGTAGATATGGTTGAGCACCATGCCCTGGGTCAGCAGCTTGGTGAAGGGCTCATCGATTTTGACCAACCCCATGTCGCGCATGACCTTGGTCCAGAAGCGCGCATACAGCAAGTGCAGGATAGCGTGCTCAATGCCGCCGATGTACTGGTCCATCGGCATCCAGTAATCAGCCCCGCCGGCCACCATCTGGGCCTCGTTTTTCGGGTCGCAGTAGCGCATGTAATACCAGCTGGAGTCAACAAAGGTATCCATAGTGTCAGTTTCACGCCGGGCGCCAACACCGCAAACCGGACACACCACACCGGCATGAAAGCCTTCGTGCTTGTTCAGCGGGTTACCCGAGCCATCGGGGACGCAGTCCAGCGGCAACACCACCGGCAAATCTTTTTCCGGCACCGGTACCGCGCCGTGTTCCGGGCAGTGAATAATAGGTATTGGCGTGCCCCAGTAGCGCTGGCGGCTGACGCCCCAGTCACGCAGTCGCCACGTAGTTTTTTTCTCGCCCAAGCCCTTGAGTTGCAGGGCGTGACTGAAGGCATTAACAGCATCCTGGAAAGTCAGACCGCTAAAGCTATCGGAGTTGATAGTGACGCCGCGCTGTTTGTCGCCATACCAGTCCTGCCACTGGTCGTAGTCAAACGTGAGGCCGTCCACCAGCACCACCTCCAGCATGTCAATGCCGTACTTTTTGGCAAAGGCGAAATCGCGCTCGTCATGCGCTGGCACGCCCATAACGGCACCGTCGCCATAACTCATCAGCACGTAATTGCCCACCCAGACTTCGACCTGCTGGCCGTTCAGGGGATGACGGACAAACAGGCCGGTCGGCATACCCTCTTTTTCACGCACCGCCAGTTCGGCTTCGGTAGTGCCGCCTTTTTTGCATTCCTCAATGAATGCGGCCAGCGCCGGGTTGGTTTGGGCCGCATGGCTGGCCAGCGAATGTTCGGGCGCCACGGCACAAAAAGTCACGCCCATCAGGGTGTCGACCCGGGTCGTAAAGACGTACAGGCGGCCTTCGTCAATCAAGGCGCCAGCCGCGTCCTGAATGTCATGCGTGAAGGCAAAACGCACACCTTCGCTCTTGCCAATCCAGTTCTCTTGCATCAGCTTGACACGCTCGGGCCAGCCCGGCAGCCCGGTCTTGACGTGGTCCAGCAACTCTTCAGCGTAATCGGTGATCTTGAGGTAGTAGCCTGGAATTTCGCGCTTCTCCACCACTGCACCAGTGCGCCAGCCTTTGCCGTCAATCACCTGTTCGTTGGCCAGCACAGTCAGGTCGACCGGGTCCCAGTTGACGACCTGGGTCTTGCGATAGGCAATGCCTTTTTCCAGCATTTTCAGGAACAGCCACTGGTTCCATTTGTAGTAATCGGGAGAGCAGGTAGTGACCTCACGCGACCAGTCAACGGCCAGCCCCATCGCCTGCATCTGCCCCTTCATGTAGGCAATATTCTCAAAAGTCCACTGGGCCGGTGGTACACCGTTTTTCAAGGCAGCATTCTCGGCCGGCAAGCCAAAAGCATCCCAGCCCATGGGCATAAGCACGTTGTAGCCCTTCATGCGCAGGTGACGCGCGAGCATGTCGTTGATGGTGTAGTTGCGCACATGACCCATGTGCAACTTGCCGCTGGGGTAAGGCAGCATGGAACAGGCGTAGAACTTCGGCTTTGACGTGTCTTCGATCACGCGGTAAGCGTCCATCGCCGTCCACTGGCTGTGAGCAGTTTTTTCGACGTCGAGATGGTTATATTTTTCTTGCATTTGAATTCACTCTCAGGCGGTCGAAGGACCGCAATACCCTGATTTTAGGGTTTGTAGCCACGCGAGGCGGGAGACACGAATCTCCCGTTAAAACAACGTAAGCAGACTTACTTCAGGTTGAGAACATCAAACATGTCGAACAGACCGGTGGTCTGATGACCCAGAAAACGGGCTGCACGCAAGCTGCCCTGCGCGTAGGTGGCGCGACTTGATGACTTGTGACTGATCTCGATACGCTCGCCGATACCGGCAAACAGCACGGTGTGGTCACCCACAATGTCACCACCCCGGATTGTGGCAAAGCCGATGCTGGAGGGGTCGCGCTCGCCGGTCACGCCTTCACGGGCATAGACCGCACACTCCTTCAGGTCGCGCCCCAGCGCGTCGGCAATCACCTCGCCCATTTTGAGCGCCGTGCCCGAGGGGGCATCCACTTTGTGGCGGTGGTGCGCCTCGATGATTTCGATGTCGTAGCCGGTGGCCAGCGCCTTGGCGGCCATCTCCAGCAGCTTGAGGGTGACGTTCACCCCGACACTCATATTAGGTGCCATCACAATGGCAATGTCGCGCGACGCGGCGGCAATTTCAGCTTTTTGCGCCTCGGAGAAGCCGGTCGTGCCGATGACAGCATTGACACCCCACTCACGGCACACCCGCAAGTGGGCCAACGTACCCTCGGGCCGGGTGAAATCAATCAAAATAGTGGCATTTTTCAGGCCAACGGCCAGATCTGCCGTGATCGGTACGCCACTGACATGACCCAGAAAGGCCATGGCATCAGTGCCCAACGTGGCGCTGCTCGGCACATCGAGTGCGCCACTCAGTTCGCAGTCATCAGCAGCCCGGACAGCCTCGATCAGCATCTGCCCCATACGTCCGGAAGACCCTGCAATGGCAATCCGGTGCGTCATAAATTCAATCATAGTCAAGGCAAACTCAATTCAACGGCCGGCCGGTTCCAGCGGCGGATAAGTAGCCGGCACAGGGGGTAGCGGTGTAGCTTCTGGCACCGGCGCTGACTGAGGCAACGAAGCCGGCTCAGCCATTTCAAGCACAGGCACTTTACCGGACTGGCGACCCGAGTCCAGCGAGGCCACAAACTCGGCCTCGGTCGGCAGCTCATC